>DVNP01000123.1 GCA_018714285.1 Candidatus Caccomorpha excrementavium
ATCGCGCGGATCACGGACTCCTTATCCGCTTCCCTGCACATGACATGCAGCAGAATTCCCGGCCGGTTCTTTTTCATGCCGATCGGCACAGTATACACATCCAGAGCGCCGGCCTCAAAGAGTCTCTCCGCCGCATAGCCGGCAGCTTCGCCCGTCATATCGTCCAGATTGCAGCTCAGCTCGCAGACCTCATCCGCCGCTGCTTCACTCTCGCCAAGCATAGCCCTGACACAGTTTGCGGCCTCAAAATCCTTCTTCCCCATGCCGTAGCCAATGGCCTGTATTTTCATCACCGGCATACTGCCGAAGCGGGACGCAAAATATTTCAGCAGAGCCGCGCCTGTGGGCGTGCACAGCTCTCCTCGGACGGAGCCGCCGTATACCGGAACATCTCTTAAGATATACGCGGTCGCGGGCGCGGGAACCGGGAGAATCCCGTGGGCGCACCGCACCTGTCCGCTGCCCATATGGACGGGAGAGACAACCACTTCATCCGGGGACAGACGGTTCATCAGCAGACAGACCGCCGTAATATCGGCAATGGCATCCATCGTTCCTACCTCATGAAAATGAATCTCCGTTACCGGCACGCTGTGGACATGACTTTCCGCCTCCGCAATCATCTGATAGACTGCCATAATATCATCTCTAACCTGTTCGGGGAGCTGCAGATGCTCCCGCACAATATGCCCGATCTCATGCAGGCTGCTGTGGCTGTGATGCGGATGCTCATGTGACGGCTCATGATGAGTATGATGGGTATGATGCAGGTCAACATCCAGGCTTTCCTCTTCCGCGCCGTCTGCCTTAACGGTGACATGAGTTCCGGTAATGCCGCATTTCACCGAGGCCTCCCTTATGAACTGCACGCCGGGAATTCCCAGCGCATTCAGTTCCTCCACCAGTTCTTCGGGATTGGGAAATAATTCAAGCAGGGCCGCCGTCAGCATATCGCCCGCGGCTCCCATCCAGCAGTCCAGATATAATGTACGCATTATTTTTCCTCCTTCCGCTTCATATGATTAATCATATTCGCAAGATATCCCGCGCCGAAGCCATTGTCGATATTGACGACCGACACGCCGCTGGCGCAGGAATTCAGCATTGATAAAAGCGCCGAGAGTCCCCCGAAGGACGCGCCGTAGCCGACGCTTGTAGGAACGGCAATAACCGGACAGTCCGCAAGGCCGCCGATCACGCTGGCAAGCGCTCCCTCCATTCCGGCAATGGCAATGATAACTCCGGCGCTCATAATCTCATTCAGATGCGCGAGCGTCCTGTGCAGTCCCGCAACTCCCACATCATACAGCCGAACCACCTCATTTCCCAGAACCAGGGCCGTCACGGCAGCCTCCTCCGCCACGGGAATGTCGCTTGTACCGCCTGTCGCCACAACAACCGTTCCCAGGCCGTCGGGATCAGGGATCGGTCCGATCACTCCGCAGCGCGCGTCTTTATAATACCTGAGAGGATGCGCCTTCTCCACAACACCGGCGGAGGCCTCGGATAACCGGGTAATTAAAATCGTGTTCTGCCCGTTCTTTCGCATGGTGTCTGCAATTCCGATTATCTGCTCCGGCGTCTTGCCCGCGCCGTAGATTACCTCGGCAGCCCCCTGCCGCAGCTTTCGATGCATATCCACCTTGGCATAACCGATATCATCAAAGGGCTTTCTTTTCAGCTTCAGAACGGCTTCCTCCACTGTAACGGTTCCCTTACTGACCCCCTCAAGCAGCTGTCTGATTTCATCGTTCATCATCGTTCCTCCAAATCCAGCGATACCGTTTTGTAATATGCTTTCAGCTTCTTCAGGATCTCCTTCCGCTGCGCCAGCAGCTGCGGAAACTGTGATCCGGGGATCTGCAGCCTGGCATGTCCGTTCTGAGAACGGACACGGAAATCCGTAAATCCCAGAGAAAACAGATATTCCTCCGCCGACTCCGTCGCGGCAAGCTTATCCGGAGTGATTTCCTCACCGGCGGGAATCCGCGTCGCAAGACAGGCATAGGCAGGCTTATCCCAGGTAAACAGCCCCGCTTCTTTCGACCTCTGGCGAATCTGCTCCTTGGTCAGTCCGCATTCCCGCAGCGGAGATAAAACCGAAAGCTCCGCCAGCGCCCTCATCCCAGGGCGGTCTTTCGCGTCATCCGAAGCATTCGTCCCGTCAAGCAGGACATCATATCCATCCTCCCGCGCTGCCCGGGCAATTGCCGAGAAGATTGCTTTCTTACAATAATAGCAGCGGTCTGCGGGATTCTCCCGAATATGCGAAACGGAAAGCGCCTCTGTCTCAATCACCCGCATTCCAGCTCCCAGCTCCTCTGCCAGACGCCGCGCGTCTCTCAGCTCGAACTCTGGCTGGAATTCTGACTTTACATAATATGCCCGGACGCTTTTCCCCCAGCGCTTCGCCGCGTACAACAGATATGCCGAATCCACACCACCGGAAAATGCTACCGCCGTCTTTGGGTAACGTGCGAAGAATTCCTCTATATTCAAATCATCACCTCCAAAAAAGCGCACAAATTCCTCTGCTGAGGATCTGTGCGCTTTCTAAGCATACAATTCCACTCCATTATTGTACAACTTTGCCCATTGCATTGCAACCTTTAACAAACCTTCCCAAGCAGTCATTGTGTGATTAGCCGGCGTTCTTGTAATCCAGGAAAGCCTGAAGCTGACTGATCAGTTCCTGACGCAGCAGATCGCCCTCTACGGTCTCAAGATAAAGAATCTGATCCTCCACGGTGCCAATCATCATTTCCTCCAGAAGGCTCCGTTCCAGCGAAACGGCCAGAACTCCGATATTCTAACTGTAATCCTCCTGAGCCCAGAGACCTCTGGTGATTGCCACATGAGTTTCACTGGTATCATATGTATCCTCACGGAAGCTGACCCAGGTCGGTGTGCCGTTATTGTTGATCAGCTTCTCATATCATTCTGTCTGCTGCACCTCATTCAGAGAACGGTAACGCCCGCTGCTGCGATATTCCAGAGGCGTCATCCCCTCGGCTGCCCTGAAGACCTTGGCAAAATAATTGGAATTGGCATAACCTCACTTTTCCGCGATTTCCGTAATCTTATCATAATTCTGCTCCAACATCCGTTTCGCTTTTTCCAAACGGTAGCTGCTCAGATACTGTTTGAGCGTAACCTTCACCTCCTGCCGGAACAGCACATTCAGATAGGCAGGCGAAAAATGGAGCTGTTCCGCAATCTCTGTAATGCTTAAGGATACTTCCTGCCTCCTATCAATTATCCGCATACTCAAACCTGTGGGCGCGGATTCTTTCATAGCTTTCCTCCGTAATCTTCAGAATCGTTCCGTGCTTGAATCCATAAGGAAACCTGAATTTTTCGTCAGCCCTCTCGAACGGGCCGGCAGGAGAACCCGATTTCAGCATCAGAATTCTCCCCGGATTTCTTTCGCTTTTCACAAACAGATAATATATGCCTTCCTCCTCATACATCGCGGAATCGATCACGCCGCTGTCTTCCTTCTCATAGAGCAGATCCGGTTTTGAAAAATGAACAAAATCTCTTGTTCTGCTGTAGGAAGATCCTTTAAAACATGGTAAAAAGCCTGAACCTTTGCGCCAGGCCGCCTTTTATTATGAATTGCGGCGCGGAAAAAGCAGGAAGAAAACAAGGAGATCCCTGCCGGGGCGATAATCCTCTTTCTTTCCAATAAAAGCGGCATAACAACTGTGAATTATGCCGTCTCATTCTTTTATCCTTTTAACAGATGATCCGCTCCCTCTAGACTTATATCCGAATACCCGGATTCCAATCATTTTAATTTGATATACAACAAAACCCATAAACTTAACATTTATGGGTTCCAAAAACTCCCCCTGTTGGACTCGAACCAACGACACTGCGGTTAAC
>DVNP01000124.1 GCA_018714285.1 Candidatus Caccomorpha excrementavium
TCGGACGGGAGAGGGAAGCCGTTCCCTGGTGTGAGTTCGGATATGTGACCGTTGCGTCGATCGGAAGAGGGATTGTGCAGAATGAGTTCCGAAGCTGGTATGAGGGCGAGATCCTGGAGCTGTCGGTCGGAACGGAACCGATTAAGTCGTCTGCGGCTTCTGTTACCAAGGGACCGGTTAAGAAGCCTCTGTTTTATAAGGGTCTTGCGGGAGTGGAGAATTACCGGATTCCGTCCCTGCTTACCACGTCTTCCGGGGTTGTGATTGCATCTGCGGATGCCAGGATGGAGACGCCGGGGGATAATCCGAATCATATTGTGCGGGCGGTCAGGAGGAGTACGGACTGCGGAGAGACCTGGGAGGAGGCGTCGCTGTTCGCGGACTTTGGAGGATGCGGGATTGAGAGCGGCGCGGCGGCGATCGACGGGCAGCTTCTCGCGGATGAGGAGACGGGAACGATATTCATGATATACAGCCATACCCCGGCGGGAGTCGGCTCGTGGCTGTCGGAGCCGGGAACGGGATTCGAGGACGGAAGAAGAGTTCTGAGATCCGGCGGCGGAAGCATCTGTTATCAGGAGAAGGACGGGACTGTGACCCGGGCGGACGGGAGCGCGTCCGGTTATACCGTAGATGCCTGTGACCGGCTGTATAAGGACGGAAAAGAGATCGGAAGCGTCTGTCTGAGGGGAGGGGAGCTGTCGATTGCTCCGACCTCGTTCCTTCAGATTGTCTCAAGCCGGGATGACGGAAAGACCTGGTCCGCGCCGAGAGACCTGAATCCGATGGTAAAGGCGCCCTGGATGCGCTTCTTAGGCCCCGGCCCCGGAACCGGGATCTGCATCAGAGAGGGAAAATATAAAGGACGCCTGGTCAGTCCCGTATATTATTCGAATCCCGACCGAATCTATTCTTCCGGCGTGATCTATTCCGATGATCACGGCGTGACCTGGCAGATGGGCCGTTCGGTCAATGACGGCCGGATCTGCGGCGGAGAATGTATCAGCGCGGATTCGGTGAAGAGCTGGGGGGCAATGCTTGGCGAATGTCAGGTGACAGAATTGAAGGGGGGAATTCTTAAGCTGTTCATGAGGAATCCGGGGCATTCGAGGGTGGTATCGGCGGTCAGCATGGACGGCGGGGAGAGCTTCCAGGACTTTAAGGTCGAGAATTCCCTGGTTAACCCCTATTGCCAGTTCCATCTTCTCAGGCTGGAGGGAGAGAACGGAACGGATCCGGTCTATCTGTTCTCCGGTCCGGATCATGAGTCGATGCGGGTGCGCGGGAGGATATGCTGCAGTCTGGACGGAGCGGAAAGCTTCTGTAAGGGGGCGATGCCGGAATGCGGGGAATTCTCGTACAGCTGTATGGCGGAGCTTCCGGATAAAACGATCGGGCTTTTGTATGAGGGACGGGATATGACAATGTATTTTATGAAGATGGGACGGGAGGAGCTATGTGTTCTGTAAAAAGAGGGATTTCCTTATGGTTACATATGCGGCATAATGTGATTGATAACAAGCAATAACCGGGCATTGAAGGAGGGATTCTTATGAGAAAGGTATTAGCAGGTATGTTAGCTGCCGCTGTTTTAGTATCGGTCTGTTCGGCAACCGCGATAGTGTCCGCAAGGTGCGGTCATCACGGCGGGGCTGCGGGAAGCCGCGTACGTCAAGAGACATTCTGCCATTTTACGGATACGGACGGGGATGGCATCTGCGACAGCTGTCAGTTTGTCTGGGATGCGGACCGGGACGGAGTCTGCGATCATTCTGCGTATTGCGGCGCAGGGTATGGCAGCGGCGATTACGGCGTATCCGGCTGCGGGACCGGGAACGGATACAGGAGAGGGCATCACTGCCGATAACCAGAATCGGTACTCTCTGACTCTTCAGCCTGTAGGCAATAAAAGATCCCTGATGAACAGCGCCCCTGTCGGGAGAACTTCCGTTCTCTCAACAGGGGTGCTGTTTTGCAGGAGGCAAACGATTTCAGATCCGACATTCGTAAATGCGTTTTCTACCTCTTCATCCGTCATGGTCTGACTACGAATTTCTTCAATTGCCCTTCTTGCTTTCTGCTTCCAGCATCCCGAGCAGACATTCTAAGAATGCTTCGGCCGCTTTGGAGAAGACCTGATATTTCTTCCACACGATGGAGCCGGAGGCTTCCAGAGGAGGAGAGAAGGGACGGAAGCACAGGCTGCAGCCTCTGGTATTAATCAGCTTATCATAGCACAGAGCATAGCCCAGCCCCTCATCCACAAGCAGGGATGCGTTAAAGACCAGATTATAGGTAGCGACAACGTTCAGCTGGGAGGTGTCGCGCTTCAGCCAGCGTGACAGATACTGATCATCGCCCCTTTGATGGGAGATAATCAGCGGCTGCTCCCATAGATCCTCCGGAGAGACCGATTCCCTGCCTGCCAGGGGAGAATCCTTCCGCATCAGTACGCCCCAGGTGTCTCTGGACGGGATGGGGACGGATTCATATTTGGACGGATCGACCTGGCTGTACAGGAGTCCGAAATCAATCAGTCCCTTGTCCAGATATTCCAGTACATATTCCGCATTGCCGCTGGAGATATGATAGTGAATATCCGGGTATTGCTTCTGAATCTTCTTGGCAGCTCTGGCGAACAGGCGGACGATGTCCGTCTCTCCGGTACCGATATAGACATCGCCGACGATGGTCTCGTCGGAACGGGTAATCTCATCTTCCGTCCTCTTCACGAGAGAGAGGATCTCTTCCGCGCGCTTGCGCAGAATCATGCCTTCTTCCGTTAAAACCACCTTCCGTGATCCCTTGGTACCGCGGATCAAAAGCTGCTTGCCGAGCTCCTCTTCCATCGCTTTCAGCTGAGTGGAAAGAGCGGGCTGGGAAATATGCAGGGATTCTGCCGCCGCGGAGATGCTCTGTTCTCTTGCTACCGTAAGAAAGTATTGCAGTACGCGTAATTCCACATGATTCACCTCCTTTTATGATCGATGCCGGATCGGGGTACATAAAATCAGCATAGCATGGTATTCCATAAAAATCAATTATGAATCATCATTACAAATAAGTATTTGCTGTTTTTTACGATCAGACGTATACTGTCATTATAGGAACATAACGATCAGAAGGTGATTAGGTTCCTGAAGCAGGGCGCAGGCGGGAGCTACAGTGCGGTTGTAAAATCAGGACAGAATGAGAGGCAAAGAGATGTCAGAACGTAAATACAGCAAATCCGTTCAGGCAGTGATTCAGAATCTGAAGGATGCCGGATGCGGCGCGGACTGTGTAGAACAGTTCCTTTCCCTGGAGGAAGAAGGGAAGACGCAGGAACAGCTGGAGTTATTGTCTGTCCAGCGCCGGCAGCTTCTGGACAGGGTTCATGAGGAAGAGAGGAGAATCACCTGCCTGGATTATCTGGTATACCAGATTGAAAAGAGGAAACAGGGATAGCGCCGGAGTTGTTATCCGGATATTTTTTTGGTTTAGATGGAGGTAGAATATATGAGAATCATTCAGAATCAGACATTTGATGAAGAACGCGCCCTTTACGGGAGCAGTGATATTTTGGTAAAGGACTGCGCCTTTGACGGTCCGGCGGACGGTGAGAGCGCATTTAAGGAGTGCCGGAATGTGCAGGCGGAGCATGACTTTTTCAATCTGAGATACCCGTTCTGGCATGATCACGGACTGATCATCCGCGATTCCGAGATGACCGAGCTGTGCAGAGCGGCTCTGTGGTATTCGGATCATATTGAGATCACCGATACCAGGCTGCACGGCATTAAGGCTCTGAGGGAATGCAGCGAAGTTAAGATGAGCGGCTGTGATATTATATCCCCGGAGTTCGGCTGGTCGGTACGGGGAATTGAGATGAAGGACTGTACGGCGCAGGGAGAATATTTCATGATGCGCTCCGATCATCTGCGCTTCGATCATGTGCAGCTGAAGGGAAAGTACTCGTTCCAGTATATTGAGGATTCCGTCTTTGAGGACTGTGTCTTTGATACCAAGGATGCGTTCTGGCATGCAAAGAATGTTGTGGTGCGCAACAGTGTGGTGAAGGGTGAATACCTTGCATGGTACTGCGAGAACGTTACCTTTGAGAACTGTAAGATTATCGGCACGCAGCCTCTTTGCTACTGTAAGGGCCTGAAGATGATTAACTGTGAAATGCTCGATGCGGATCTGGCGTTTGAACGCTCCGAGGTGAAGGCTGAGATTACCACGCCGATGATCAGTATTAAGAATCCTTACGCGGGACGTATTACGGTTCCGGCTGTGGAGGAAATTATCAGAGATGATGAGAACGCGAAGGGTGAGATTATCGTAAGGAATCAGAATGGCTGCGGCGGAGCGAAGAAGGCCTGCGTCTGCGCGTGAACGCATAAAAAGCCGGTAAAGAATCAGCAGTATCCGGAAGAAATTCCGTTTTACTGCTGATTTTTTGCGCGGCAAAAGGATTGTTGCGGGAGGGACAAGACCGCATATGGAGAGATGGATCATTCATAGATGGTCCGTCTCCCAGGTTATTTCAGAAGCAGCTCATAAGTAAATCGTTTCATGGCCTTTTTTAAGAGGACCCAGGCAAGCAGCGCGCAGAGAATTCCCACAATCAGCAGGATCGGAAAGCGAAGCAGCATCAGTCCGGAGAATTGTCCTGCCACAAGCAGGATCACCGGAAGGATCAGGAATACGGCGCTCTGCTGGGATTCTTCCACGCTTTGTGCTTTTGCGGATCCCTTTACAATCAGGGTAATGGCAATGAGCGAAATAGCCGGGGAAATCAGCAGGATAACGAGAATCCAGTTCGCTCCGGGCAGCAGAAGGGTCCCCATAAGGAAGAAGCTTTCAAGCCCGAGAACTAGAATCATAACGAGGAAGGAGAGGAGAGAGGCAAACATGCTTAACAGGAAGGAAGCGAATACCTTAGCGCAAAAGATCTGCCTGAGCGTAAGCGGACAGCAGAGCAGAGTCTCTAATGTATGCTTTTCTTTTTCCCCGACAAAGGATCCGGCTGCCATAATGGAAGAGGTCATAATCGGGATCATCAGGAAGAATGCGGGCATGATATAGTTCAGGATCATACCGGCCGCCGTCTGTGTGACAGAATCGGAGCGCATCTTGGCAGGCAGAAGCTCAAGCATCTTCAGGATATCCGGATCCTCGGGCGCGAACCGGATTGCCAGCAGGAAAACGGAAGGCAGAAGAACGGTAAGGATCAGCGGTACAAGGACAACAGGGAGCATGAGCCTGCGGTTGGATGTGATGCCGCCGAAATCTTTTTTAATCAGAGCAAGCATGGCATAGTTCACTGTGGCGCCTCCTTTCCTTTGGCAGTCAGGGCAAAATAGATCTGCTCCAGGGAGGGCTGCTCTGAGCCTGCCGCGTAAATATTTCCGCCGGCTTCCACGATTCGGCGGATGATTGCGGGAATCTCGTCTTCGGAACGGATATCCCGTTCGTATTGCCTCTCTCCGGTCTGACGGAAGGCAGACTCTGCGGGAACGCTGTCTGCGCGGACTCTTAAGGTCATTCCGGGCAGTATCTGTTCTCTCAGCTCCTTAAGCGTGCCCGAGGCAAGAAGCCTGCCGTCCTCAATCAGACCGTACCGCGTGCAGATTTCCTGAGCATAGCGGAGCTGATGGGTACAGAGAAAGACCGTGACGCCGTCCTTTTTCGCAAGGCCCTGAATCAGCCGGTTGACGTTCATGATACTCTCCGGATCCAGTCCGGAGGTCGGTTCGTCTAAGAAGAGTACCTTCGGATGGTGAATAAATGCCCTGGCCAGGGAGAGCCGCTGGCGCATTCCCGTGGAATAGGCCGCAAGCTTCTGATCCTTTGCGTCCGTGAGTTCGAGACTGCTTAAGAGCGAAGCCGCCCGCGCCGCCCCTTCCTCCTTCCGGATTCCGAAGAGCGAAGCATAGAAGATCAGATTCTGCATACCGGTCAGATGATCATACATCTGCGCATGCTCCGTCATAACGCCGGATATGGCGTGTACTTTCTCCGGCTCACGGGCCGGATCGATTCCGTATACCAGACAGCTTCCGGCAGTCGGAGAGAGGATTCCATTTAACAGCTTGACGGCGGTTGTCTTCCCCGCGCCGTTCGGACCCAGGAATCCGAAGACCTCTCCGGGAGACAGGGAAAGGCTGACTTCTTTTACTGCCTGTTTCCCGCCGGGGTAGGTTTTGCAAAGATTGTCAAGGGTAATGGCATGCATGCCGGGGATTCCCTCCTTTTCTGTTATAGATTCTGCCGCCTGCCGGAAGAAAAGAGGATACATTCCGGCTTCCTTCCTGAGACAGGCGGCTTACAGGTGTCTTTATCTTATCTTAAAAGTATCTGTTTCGTCAAGAATTTCCGGACAGAAGGTATGGCTGACCGTGGTTCTGCCGTCTTCAGAGGAAGTTACTCGGTGTAATACTGCTTAGAAATTTCGGTAATGATCTCCTGATCGTAATACGCAATTCCCGGCTCTTCTGACAGACGGAGGCCGAATTCACGGCCGCCGCTCCCGAATTCCCTTCCAATGGTTATGATTTTGTTCATACGGCAGTTCTCCTTTCCATAGTCAGTTGTTTTGTCTGTTTTACCATCTCAAATACGGCATAGATGGCAACAAGTACCTCGGTAATGGGCATTGCAAACCAGATCGAATCCGCTCCTGCGGCTGCCGGCAGCAGATAGATCAGGATTCCGCTGAGGACAAAGCCCCGGGCCACCGATACGGTAAATGCTGCTTTGGGCTTCATCAGGGCCTGGAAGAAGTAGGTGGAGAAGATGTTCAGCGGCAGCAGCAGGAACGAGAGGCCGTACCGGCGGAAAATATCCGGCGCGATCTGCAGAACCTCCGGTGTGGGAGTCATGAAGACACGGATAAACAGGTTGGGAACCGCAAGGCTTAACCCGGTCCACAAAACAGCGAAAAACGCGGTTGTGCCCAGAGCGTATGTTAAGGTCTGGCGAACCCGGACCTGCTTATTCGCGCCGAAGTTGGTCGATATAATAGGCTGGGCGGCCTGCCCCACACTGTAAGCGCAGCACTGCGCAAAGGTACTGATATTGACGATTACGCCGTATACCGCAAGCGCATCGGCGCCCAGATATTTCATAATCTGACGGTTGAACAGGATTGTAAGAATTCCCATTGCCACGTCAATGAAGAAAGTCGAGAAGCCGGTTACGGAGATTTCCTTCAGCTTGGAAAGCAGGCGGGAGGGCTTCACAAGGCGCAGGGTATTCTTCTTCCGGAAGAAATGCGACAGCATGACCACGAAAGAGATCGCGGATCCGATCGCTGTGGCAAGCCCCGCTCCGTAAGCTCCCATGTCGCAGGTGAAGACGAAGAAATAGTCTCCGAATACATTAAAGATTCCGCCGCTTAGAACCGCAGCCGTAGCCAGCGCCGGGTTCCCGTCATTTCTCAGATAAGCCGCAAGCATCTGCTTGAACAGAAAGAAGGGAATCGCGGCTTTAATCGGTCTTACATATTCTCTGGCCAGCAAAAGCGTACTATCCTGCGCGCCAAACAGCAGCAGGAGATTCCGGTCAAAGAAGATGATAACCAGCCAGATTATGACAGCCAGAATCACGGAGCCGATGACTGAGGCGGTGAAGTATTCATTGGAATGATCCTTTTTTCCGTCCGATTTCCCGCGGATGGTGCTGAAGAGGACGGAACCGCCGATGCCCATCAGCAGCCCGAAGCTGTAAATAATGTTCCAGACCGGCGCGACCACCGCCAGGGCAGCCGATCCTTCCGGGCCGTGATACCGGCTTACCATCGCCATATCTACAATGGAGTAGATGGATGTGATCAACGCGCTGCCGAACGCCGCCGCCAGATACTTAAAATAGATGTTCTTAATTTTGCCGTTCAGGAAATTCATTCTCTTTATCCTCCTTTCAAATGCAAAAAGGCCGGATAAAGTACAGACATTTCAGTCCGTGCCTTATCCAGCCTATCATTTCTCTCGAATGATTTGCCCTCCGAGCAAGCGATTTTATTATACAACATAGATCCGGTTTGTCAAGAAGAACGGGAAAAGTTTTTTGACGGAAAGAGTTATCCTGACTGGGCTCATGCTTTATGAAGGCTGTGGCTTTTTTGCTTCCGTCATGTTAAAATGGAAGCGGGAAAGAAGAACGAAAGCGGGCGGGGAACCTGCCGGGAAGGATCAGGATAAGACAGGGAAGGAGAGGTGACAGCATTGGATTATAAAGAATATGGCGGCTGTAGACAGAAGGATCGGACAGATGGATGAGGCCGGGTTGCGGATGTGGCTGCATAATTATGTCCGACAGAGAACGGAAGAGGACAGGGAAGATTTTCTGAAAAGCCTTGAAATTTCGTGCGATCAGCAGGATGAAATGGATATGAAGAAATTGAAAAGCTGGCTCAAAGACATGAGAGAAGAAATAGTATTTCCTCGATTACCGCAGCCACAGCGTCCTCGTCCATGTTTAATATTAGTTTTAATAAACACTTAGAACTCTGGATAAGGTATCGGATTTGCTCACTTCCGGAAATGTCTCCTGTAATTCCTTAATAACCGAAGCTTTGATATTTTAACAATCTTTTTTATGGCGCCGCGGGATAATGAAATAAAAAGCGTGATATCCAGATAGATTACATGATATTTGTTCAGGTATGTTTCGAACGAAGCATCCCTGGATATCGCCAGACCTTCAAACAAGGCGCGGGAGTCACAGACATCGTCATAATACGCGCACAGCATCTTTGCCGCATGGGATTTTCCAAAGCGGCGGGGTCTGCTGACGCAGGTTAGCTTATTATTCGTACCCGGGGTGCTGTTAATAAAAGCGATCATCTCCGTTTTATCAACATAGATCCCCTTGATCATTGAGCGGAATTCTTCGTTGCAAAGATTCAAATATCTTCCCATTGTATCGCTCCACCTTCTTTCCAGGAATCCAGTTACCTGGCTATGCAGAGAGTTCCTTTGATATCCTTATAGTAATTCAATTCGATTTCCTGAGTCAAGCATTTGCCCCTGGATTTCGGGGCGGATATCCGGTTCTATTGCAGCAGCCGTTCATAAGGGCAGCGGTATCATTGTCGTAATTGGAGCGTTCTATGGTATGAGGAGCCCGGTGGGAGCTGTGTGGATGAAAAAAGGGATTGCGTGATGATGAATCTGGTATTATAATGGGAGTGAGAGATGAGTGACAGGGGAAGGGGAGGACGATTTTCCCGCGCATGGCTTAAATGCTGGGTTTGCGGGGATTTTGGAGAGGCGGAGGACATGAAAGATGCTCCGATTTGGTTTTCCCACGCAAAACGCTCTGCGAGACCGCATGGAATGCGGGGTGTGAAGGATAGGATTTGGAAATGAGATGCCCCGGAAGGGGACGGAAACGATCTCAATCCAGATGGAGAACGAAAGAATCACTCCTAATTTGGAAATGAGATGCCCCGGAAGGGGACGGAAACTGATATCCGGAAGTGAGTGCTTCCGCTGATGAGTCATTTGGAAATGAGATGCCCCGGAAGGGGACGGAAACGAATCTGAAACACGACACTGTTTTTTTCAGTGTCAAAAAATTTGGAAATGAGATGCCCCGGAAGGGGACGGAAACACGAACGAGAATGTAAAAACGAACAGTCAGTACATAATTTGGAAATGAGATGCCCCGGAAGGGGACGGAAACTTT
>DVNP01000125.1 GCA_018714285.1 Candidatus Caccomorpha excrementavium
GCTGAAAGAAACTGATTTGTTTCAGTTTCAGTCCCCTTCCGGGGTATCTCATTTCTCAATCTGCTTCCTTCTTTGCGGCGGAAACCGCTTTCTTTTCGTTTCCGTCCCCTTCCGGGGTATCTCATTTCTCAATGGAAGAAGGGAGAATATCATGAAGGAAGTAAAAGAAAGTTTCCGTCCCCTTCCGGGGTATCTCATTTCTCAATCCTGTCCCTCACACCCCGCATTTTATCCGGCCTCGCAGGGTGTTTTGCGTGGGAAAAGCAAATTGAAGCAATCTTTCCTTCCCAAACTGCCTCAAAATCCCTGCAAACCCAGTATTTAAGCCATGCGCGGGAAAATACGCCTTACCGTCGTTTTTCACCTCAGTTTACCAATATCTTTTACAATAACCGAATATCCGCTTGTACAGACGCATTTTAACTATCATTATTATAATCGCTTTGTCAGAATACTTCAAGTCCCATTTACCTGCATGTTTGAATCGAAGAACCCCCCTGTTCTTTGCTCAAAAGAATCCCATAAAAATTGAAGCTTATCTTGGAACTTTCCGTTCCCCTTTCGGGGTATCTCATTTCTCAATCTCAATGGTAATTATTGCAGTAGGCAGAGTAGGAGCATTATCGTCCCCTTCCGGGGAATTATCTTCCTAAAATGAAAATTTGTAATTTTTCCATATCCTGCTGGCGGAATTCGGCCGTCCCCTCTCAGAGAAGCATTGTTTTAAGTGATTCCCTGATTTCACCTGTGAGAATCAGGGTTCATTCCCTCTCTCCCCAACAGTTCCGTCGCCCCCATTCCAATCCCTGCTTTTATCCCCACTCCCGCGTATTTTCCGAACCGCAGCAGCAGTCTGGCGTACCTTGCCATGGTATCCGTTCCCCTGACGTGAACGCAGATTGTTCCCACGAAGCCCGTAATATTCACCTTCTCCAGCGGGAACATAGCAGTTCTCAAATGATATTTCACAATCTCGCAGTTCTTTGAAAGCTGATCCAATGTCTCTTCATCCGTCATTCCCAAGCGTTCCGATGCCTGGCTGTACTTCCGCATCAGGCTTCCGAACAGCAGCCTCAGATCCGGATAGTTCACGTAATGTCCATCCTGTTTGAACGCAGTCGGCGTCAGGAAACGAATATTCAGATAACGATCTCCCGGCTTATCGTAAAACTCTTCCAGCAAAGTCTTCTCTGAACAAGTCTCGATTTGACGTCTGATTACATTGACCTTGATCTGTCCGTTCTTCAACGAGAACTCTTCCAATGCCGCCAAAGGCAGTATTATTTTCTGATAAGCCTCCTGATTTAACGCCATGATATGCCAGAACTTCTGTCCGCCTTTGTCAACCAGAAACTGACTGTACGGGTTTAACTGGCTTTCATGAAGGCGCTCTGCATAGCTGCTGTCAATCTTTTCCATCAAAACTCCCTGAAGATTCGATGATTTTCTGTAATCCAGCTGTGTACTTTCCACTTCCATCCGCAATTCTGCGTACATAAGCACTCTCCTCTATTATGGTACCTTTGTTCCTTCCCTCTCAAGGGCCTGTATAATCAGGCGATTCATGTCCTGATAGGAATTCCAGCGGGTATCATCTGTCGTTATTTTTGCCATTTTGCACAGATGCTGAATCAGCTCCATAATTTTCCCCGGCATCATTTCCGTCTGTTTTTTTATCCATTCCTCCGTAACGGATACAATATCATGAGCCGCGACGTTCCGTACTTTGCTTTCAATCTGCACCAGCTTTTCCGTGTTTTCTGCCAGAGACTTATCCGGACAGGTTCTCTGAATCAGCTTATTAAGCTGCCAGGAATACACCACGTCAAATCTTGACAGATTGGATTCTTCCTGAAGGATTTTTAGAACGGCGGTGTCCTGCAGTTTATCGTTGTCCCATTTTTTTACTTGGACTGCCTCCTTCTTTTTCCCGCCGCTTCCCTGTTTATTCTGCCGGTTCTTATCCCCGGCCCTGGCATCGTCCTGACAGTAATCCTTCAGATTAATATTACAATACTGTTTTAACAGCATTTCCAGCAAATCCACTCCCAGCGGGGTAATGGCGCGAACAAAGTCGGCATACTCTCCCTTCTTCAGCTTAATGTCAAGTCCGAGCGCATATTCGAAAAGCTTTCTCTTATTGCCGTCTCTGACCGGATAGAATTCCGGTACATTATCCTCAACATTTCTGCTTACCGTACCGGTATCCAGATTCACCCTTGCCTCGGCAGCTCTTAAGAGCTTAAGCGTCTCCGGACTGATTTCCTCTTCCAGCTCTTTCCCAATCGCGTACGCGGCATGATAGTCATACGCCAGCAGGTGCTTCTTTATCATATCCAGCTTCAGAAGACGCATCAGGTTAAAGCACTGAACCTCCCTGCAGCGATCGACGAAATTCTCTTTATTGTCCTCGTTCAGCTCCCAGTTGAATTCGACATCATATTCCTTGCGCTCTTCATGTTCCAGGTTGCTTTCCCTCTTTGGCGTGGAAACCTGAACGGGGATAAACCGGTATTCCGCCAGTGTTGCCATGACAACCAGCGCGCTTTTCATAGCCGGCGTGCCGGATGCCATGTTCAGCAGCAGCCTGTCGCCAAGTTCCATTTCCTTCTCAATCTGCGCGATCATCTCTCTGAATTCTTTATAGAACACATCATATTGCTGGACCTCAACCAGATCCTCTCTCATAATCAGCCGCACTTCAAAGGTATGGTTCAGCCATTTTCCTAACAATTCAATGGTCTGCGCATATCGGTTGTCCTTCCTATGATTTTTAACCATCTCTCTGGACAGATACAAATACACAATGTCCGGCTTATATTTCCGGCAGATATGCAGCATGGAGCCGTCATGAAAATATTTAATCGGATCCGTATTTCCAACCGGCGAGAACAGATATGTCTTTCCCATAATACCCTCCCTATATTAAGATAACCTCTTCTTCCTCCCACTCCGTTCCTTCTCCCCAGGAGCTGACCTGTCCCTTTCCTGTAATCCGGTATACCCGGACGCTGTCTTCCTTTTTAATCAGCCCCGGGATCTCCGCAATCAGCTTCTCATACTTCTGCCTGGAAAGCATGGCCTCAAACGCTGATTTCTGCACCCGAAAGCCATATCCGGAAAGCAGCTTTGCAAATTTAACTCTGCGCCTGTTATCTACAATATCATAAATAATCAGGATAAAACGCTTATCATTCCCCGGCTCTTCGGAAATCTGAAAATAATATTCTCCAACTTCATCAAACTCCTCTGGTTCCTCGGTTTCATCGAATCTGAATTGGCTCATATAAGGAAGCATCTCCCTTCTCAATCGCTTTTACCAGCTGTTCTATCTGAAGAAAAATAGCTCTCCGGAAACTGACGGCATAATCAACATATTTCAAATAACGAACCTCTGTCTGAAGCTTCTTTTCCAGCTTGTTCAGGAAGCTTTTCAGTCCCGAACGCGTCAGAAAGCATCCGGGCTCATCCTGATTACATACAAAGTCTTCCTTCTGAATCTCATGCCCGTTAATCAGGCTCATTACCGTTGCATCTACAATAACCGCCCGCCATTCCTCCATCAGATCGCTTGCCAGAGTAGGATGCTTCTCCGCATCCCTGTGCAGGAAACCAAAGTAAGGATTCAGGCCTTTCAGCTCAATTTTACTGTAAATCTCATTCATCAGGATAGAATATCCCAGGCTAATCATGGCATTGAATTCATCCTTCGGCGGTCTTCTGCTTCTGCCGTCAAACCGGAACTCTTTTTCAATACAGCAGGACAGCCCTTTGAAATAATATTTTGCTCCGGTTCCTTCATATCCCATCATCTCCGGTATGGTATTACAGGCAAGGATCTTATCATGACATATGCCAAGCATCTTCTGCTCTTCCTTCAGAGTAATCCCCCTGCTTTTTTCATACCGGCGCAGCACAACACTCTGATTCCTCACTTTTGCCGAAAGAATCCTCCTGCCCAGAAAAACAGAGAAATCCGTATCGTATAAAGCGCATTGGAGCCGTTGTCTTTCTGTATTGACATGTCCCGTAGACTGCACTCTCCCGAAATATTTCCCGCCTTTTGAGAAATAAACAACCGGGATTCCCCGCTTCATACATTCTTCCAGGCACTGACTTGTCACCTGCGCATTGCCGAGAATCGTAATCCCTTCCAGGGATTCGATGGGAATCAGCTTTTTCATTCCGTCCCGGTATCTCACCGTACACTGATTCCCTTCCGTCCCAATCATTGCGCCGCTTTCATTTACGTATAGAAGTCCCATTCAATTCCTCCGGTATCATCTGAATTCTGCACAATCCCATCTGAAGGCTCTTTCCCTGATAACGGGTGCATTTCAGAATATGCGGAGAGACTCCGTGTTTCATATCATCCCTGTGCTTATGTTCCTCCGGAACCCCGGTCTTCCGAAAGATTTCCCTGGTAATGCCGACTCCTTCCCTGCCCGGGAAGATAGGATAAATCACCGTTTTTGAGACGAATCCGCTGCCCCCGCCAAGGAATGCCTGATCCGCCTTCAGCCTGTCCGTCCCGGAGAATTTCGCTGAAAAGTTATCGTAATACTGCTGCCCGAATTCCGCAATATCCCGCCTTAACTGCTCCGCGTCAAGCCTTACAATACTGGTATCAATGGTTAAGGTACATACAATCCGGGTTCCCGGGCGCAGGCATTCGCGAAGAAGATTCAGCGTCTTCTCCCTGCCGTCCACATGGCGCTCTACCTTCTGGCACAGAATCAGATCCTCTGTCCGAAGCGGCTCACTGTCGCTGACAATCACACCGGACATACTGTCATTTACCGCATCCCGAAAATTGTCTGTCCGGTTCAGCGTATGAAACCGCTTATTTTCTATATTTCCGATATTCTTAATCAGAGCGCTGCGTTTCTTTCCCTGAATCTCATCCAGAGCCGCTTTCATTTCCCGGGCATCATTACGGTATCTTTCCCTTCCCCGCAGAACATCTCCGCCCAGAAGGATGGTCCGCAGCATTCCCTTGACAGAGCTTCCCGGAACATAAGGCATGCCGTACGGATCCTTGATGAACTCCATGATCTGTACTCGTTTGCCTTTCTCAAATTCCATATCCCCGGCTTCCAGGGTATATTTCATACATTTCACGGCCTCAGCCATAGAGATCTTATTCCGCTCCAGCCAGCGGCGCAGATCCTCCTTCACATTCTCTGTCATAAACCGTTCGAAATCAGCTGTCAGATGCTTCTGTCTTACCATCTGATACAGCTTCTGCATATCAACAATTCCGACGCGGTTTCCTTTCAGGAACAGATACTCCTTCTTCTGGATCTCATTTCCGCTTCCGATAAATACAGGCCCCTGCGCATCGATCAGCAGCTTATAGACATTCAGCACTTTTCTCACAGCTTCACCCCCAGAAACATCGCTTTCGCATACCGGTATACGGCATGGCTGCCTCCGCTTGACACATCGTAGATTCCGCCCCGAAAGGCCGTCCGAAAGCAGGATCCGGAGGAAAATACATACAGATCCCTCTTACGCATCTGCTGGGCGGCATAATTCTCAGATGAAACAAAGCCGCTGCGTTTTACCAGCTGATAACAGGCCCCCTTTATTGCTTCGTCCAGCTCCTCATCCTTCGGCAGGGCAGATGACAGCAGCATCTGGCAGCTTCCCTCCCGGCCAAGGTACTTAAGAATGATCTCCGGAACCTCTTCCTCCTGATACCGAAAGCGCCCGAAGCCGCTGCTTCGCTTCCCGCCGAGCCCGGAGCAGGCAAGACCGTTCATAAGCTCTGTAAACAGCGCTTCCTCCTCCTTTCCTTCATATCCCATAATGAAGTACAATCCGCATCCTTCTTCAAACCGATAGAAGCGGATCCGGTAAGGCTGCGGATCTTCATGGCCGCGAATCGCCGCGCAGACTTTCATTCCAAAGCGTCCAATCTCCTGAAAATCTCCCGTTCTTTCCGGCGGGAATTCCCCCTGCAGATATGGCACAAGGCAGTCCGCCGGTATATACTGCAT
>DVNP01000126.1 GCA_018714285.1 Candidatus Caccomorpha excrementavium
GCAACCATGTGAATCATTTCGTATCCTTTATGCAATTTGCGTAAGAATCATGTAAAAAAGTAAAAAAATCTTAAGTTTTCTGCTCTGGTTATTTTCAGGTTTCTATGCTAAACTTAGGGGCAATAAAAAACAGAAATGGAGTGAGCTACTATGCGGGAGAAAGTCCGGACAGTATCGAAGCAGTTCCTTACCCAGTGTGTTCTTCCTGCCGCGGTAATGAATCTGTTCATTGAAACGCTGTCAAGATGTTCTCTTTGGAAGGCTGTCGGCTATCTGCTGACCAGCCCTCTGATATTTTTATATAATACGCTGATTATAGCGGTAACCCTGTCGGTTACCCTTCTGGTGCGCAGGCGGGTATTTGCAGGATTCCTCATATGTATTCTGTGGGCAGTCATCGGAATTACGGATTTTGTTCTGCTGCAGTTCCGTACTACGCCGTTCACGGCCGTGGATCTTCTGATGGTCAAATCTGCCTTCTCCATTATGGGGCATTATCTGAGCATATTCGAGATCCTGCTGATTTTTGCCGGAATTGCACTGGCAGCCGCAGGCTGCGTGATCCTGTGGAGGAAGGCTCCGAAATACGGGCAGACCATTCATTATACGGTTGCCGTTCCGTTCTGCGCGGCAGCCGTAGCAGCTGCTCTGCTGTTTACGAATGTCGGCACGCATCTGAATCTGCTTGCCGTGAATTTCGGGAATCTGGCAGATGCCTTTCACAGCTACGGACTGCCCTATTGTTTTATGAACAGCCTGCTGAATACCGGAATTGACCGGCCGGATTCCTATTCCTCCGACCTGGTCGAATCCATTGTGGAATCTCTTGATAATTCGGTTGCCTATGCCGCGCCGCATACAGAACAGACGGAAGAGGAATCCGGGAAGGATGAGTCTGACAAGGCTTCCCCATCCGACGCCCTCCCGTCATCCGAAGAGTCTTCTTCCTTAACCGAAGATACGTCTGCAAAGCTCCCGGATGACTCCGTGAATATCATTTTCCTTCAGCTTGAGTCCTTTTTCGACCCGAAGCTGATTGAAAACATTGAATATTCCGAGGACCCGGTGCCCTTCTATCAGTATCTGAAGGAGCATTATACAACCGGCTATCTGAATGTCCCCTCGATAGGAGCCGGAACGGCCAATACGGAGTTCGAGGCGATTACCGGAATGAATCTGGACTTCTTCGGACCGGGCGAGTATCCGTACAAGACGATATTGAAGCAGACGACTGCGGAGAGCATCTGCTATGTTCTGAAGTCTCTTGGATACTCCACGCACGCGATTCATAACAATGACGCAACCTTTTACGATCGGCATATTGTGTTCTCCCAGCTTGGCTTCGACACCTTCACCCCGATCGAATACATGGAGCATATTGAAATGACTCCCCTTGGTTGGGCCAAAGACAGCGTCCTGACCGAAGAGATTGAAAAGGTCCTTGATTCCACTGAGGAAGCAGACTTTATCTACACGATTTCCGTTCAGGGACATGGAGCATATCCGGAGACAGCCGTGCTTGAGGATCCGGAGATTGAGATTGAGATAACGCAGCAGGATTCCAAAGAAACGTATTCCGAGGAAGAATATTACGGAATTCTCTACTATGTGAATCAGCTTCATGAGATGGATGATTTCTTAAAGCAGCTGACCGATATGCTGGCCGAACGGGAGGAACCTGTTGTATTGGTGCTGTACGGCGATCATCTGCCGGGCTTCTCCTTCACGGAGGAGGATCTTAAGAACCGCAGCCTGTTCCAGACTCAGTATGTCATGTGGAGCAATTTCGATATGGAACAGGAATATAAGGATCTGGAGGCTTATCAGCTCTATTCCTATGTACTGGATCGTCTGGGAATGGGTGACGGCCTTCTGATGAAGCTTCATCAGAAGTTTCTGAAGGCAGAGATCTCCGAAGAAGACTATCTTGAGAAGCTTAAGGTACTGGAATACGATATGCTGTATGGAGATCTTGACTGCTACGGCGGCGAGAATCCTCACGAGCCGACAAATCTTGTCCTGGGCGTAAGCCCGATCGAGATAGACTCTGTCACAACTCATACGGACGCGGAAGGTAACGTGACTCTGCTGGTGAACGGACAGAACTTCACCTCCTTCAGCCGGATATTTGTGAACGATGAAGAACTGGAGACGGTATCTATCGATTCGGCATTTCTGACTGCCGAATACTCCGAACTGCAGGAAGGGGATGTTATTACCGTCCGTCAGGTCGGGAAGGATGGCTCCGTTGTCGGAACCACAGAGGAATATGTATATCAGGAATAAGAAAAGGGGAGGAGGCCGCCTGACGGTCTTCTCCCTTTCTAATCAGATCCCTTTCTTATCCGGGATCCGAACGCGGACCTGTTATGCAATGGCCTACAGATCCAGATGCGCCATTCCCGGGCAGTTCATCTCAAATACATCGTCGATCATCTTATGCACCAGCCTGGCCTTAGGCGTATCCATTAATGTATAATAGACTTCCTTACCGACACGTCTCGAATCGATCAGGCCGCTCTGCTTAAGACTGCGCAGATGATGAGATACCGCAGGCATGCTCATTCCGACTGCCGCCGCAATATTGCACACACATTCCTCACTGTGACAAAGCAGCCACAGAATCTGAAGTCTTGTCCCGTCCGAAAGCTGGTGAAAAATCTCCGCCGCCTCCCCGCACTGCTTCTCTCCTGGCATCAGTTCCAGAATATGACTGTCGTTCCGGCCGTGATCATGAGGAAGAATAATTGCCTTTCTGTTATCGCTCTCCATGATGAATCCTCCGTTCACTTTTTACTTCCCTTTGCGGATTCTATGCCTTTTTGCAAAATGCTATACCTTTTTGCAAAAGGCCATACCTTTGCCTTTTTTGCAAAATATTATAGCTTTCAGTATACCATGAATTCCGGCCTCTGTCCACTTTCGGAAGCCGCGGCGGCAGGCCGTCAGATACTGGTCTTTTTGTCTGTTCTATGATATACTGTTATTACCCCAAGTACATAATCAGGAGGTTTACGAATACCATGGAAGAAGACTACACCAAAGTACCCGAAGAGCGTCCGTCCTATTCTCCGATTCCGCCGGACAAACCGCCGAAGAAGGGCGGCGCGGCGGCCGCGGTTATTATTACCGCAATCCTGATACTGCTAATTGCGGGAATCGGAACCGCCGCCTATCTGCTTCTGAATACCGATTCCCGCTCCAATGCAAGCGCTCTGAACAGCATGACCCCCGCCGAATATCTGCTCTGGGTGGAATCCAATGCCTTAGAAGAACAGAAGGAATCCCTCCGAGAAGCCGCAGAGGAAAGCGGCGCGGCTTCTTTTAAAAACGGTCTTACCCGGCAGATCGTGATTTCCGGATCCTTTACGGAAGCATTTGCCGAAAAGACCGGGCTCCAAAGCGCCGGCAATTTTTCCGTGACTCTGGATAGCAGTGTAAAGGACAGTCTGATGGGGATTACTTCCGTATTCCTGTACGGAGGGACGGAATTATTCCGGACCGGCCTGTCCATAGACACGGAGAACCAGCTTGGTATGCTGCGGATCCCGGAGCTTGCGGACGGCTGGTATGATTTTTCCGATCTGTACGACAGCAGCTCCCCCGGCGGCGCATTCCTTGCTTCTCTTGCCGAGGCTCTTCAGGAAGCCTCGAATGCCGGAGCAGATCTGACTCAGTCTGCCATAGAAGGTCTTGAGTTCTCATCAGAGCTCTATCAGACGGCTCTGTCGTATTTCGGCAATTATGAGCTGGCGACGGACCGGACCGTCAAGGCGAACAATGTAGAGAGCAGCTATACGCAGATTACGGCCTCCGTCAGTATCCCGACAGCCTGCGATATGCTTGCGGAGCTGATTACTCTGATTCAGGAGAGTTCTTATATCAATGATGTGATGTATGGCGGCAATCCTGACGGAGCAGAAGCATTCAAAAGCTCCCTTTCCGGAATTTCGACCCGGCTGCCCGCCATCAGTGCCTCCTTCTCGGAAGAAGATATTCTGACATACACCGTATGGGTTGACGATGAAGGCATCGTGCGCGGGCGCGAGCTGGCGGCCTCCTCTGCCGGAACCGCCTTCCTCTCGCTGGGTTCCAGGCTGGCTGTCAGCGGCAGGACGTTTGGATATTCGGCCTATCTGACTCTGATGGGCAATACGATCATTGATATTCACGGAACTGCATCCGGCCGGAGTGATTCTCTGACAGGAGAAGCCGCAGTCTCCATTCCGACCTATTTATATCCTGATACTTATACCGATCCCATCGAGCTTACAGCACAGTTCGAGGATCTTGGCGCGAAGGATGGCAGACAGTATGGAGAAATCATACTCTCCTTAAGCGTTCCGGAAGAACTGGCCGGCGATTCGGCAGCGAACGCATTCGATCGATATCATCTGAAGCTTTCTCTTCCGAAGGATGAGGACGACGGCAGACCTGCGCTTACTCTGTCAGAATACAGCGAAGAGCTGCTGATTCTAACTGTCTCTGATACCCTGACGGAGGATTTTACGGCTCCTGAATTCGCAGGCGTTTCCGATGCCGTTTATAATGCGGATACGGCAGATCAGTATTTCAGCCGCGAGAACTGGCTTGCCTTTCTTGATCGGACGGAACAGAGAATGAATGAACCAAATCTTGCGGATTTCTTTGATTCTCTGCGGAATGCCTTTCTCGAAGATCCCGCCTCTCAAGACGGCGCCCTGACGGATAATACCCAGACGGGTCCGGCGGATGACACCCTATCCGACGGCTTCGGAGACACTCCAACCGATTCCGGCAATACCGGAACCGCTCAGGGGGAGTTTCCCTCCATGGCGGCGGTAAAAGTCGGAGACCGAACTCTTACAACCAGAGACCTTCCTTATTATTTTGTTGACTTTATGGAGGACTATTCCTTCTATGAGCAGACTGATCTTGATTATTACGGAGAAAGCTACATTAAAGAAGAGATATTAAATCGTATCCACAGAACGCTTGCCTGCTCACATGCGGCAAAAGAAGCAGGACTTTCGCTTTCAGACGAGGATCTGGAGGATCTGGAGAACCGCTATTATGCCTGGATTGACTATCCTTATATTGCGCAGAACACCGATTATACCACATGGCCCTGGGATGCAGACGCGCTGAAAACGGCTCTGACAGATGTGATTCTTGCCGAAAAATACAGGGACACGGTTCTTGCCGCGGAAGGCTTTGATGAAGAAGCCGTCGCGGCTTCGGTTCCGGTTCCGGTCACATGGGAAGTGGATGAGTTTGTTCTCTATAAGAGCATTCTTGACGAAATTGAAATGACGGAGGACGAACTGCTTACCTGTCTTGAGACAACCATCGACTATTACAATCATCAGATTTCCGATGAAGTCAAGCGAGATTCCATTCAACAGGATAATCTGATTATCCCCTGGCTTAACTCCTTCGAGCTTGCCTTCCCGGATACGGACTGGCAGCCCTTCTATAACGCCGTAACCGGAGGCTACGGTTATCTGGAATGGTATACGGACGTGTTCCTCACGCCGGACAACACCTATTATCCGGACGAGCTGAAGGCTGCGCTGGAAGGGACCGAAGACGGGGAGCTCTCCGGCGTTATGGACTTCGGCGACAGCTTTCTTTTCTTCTATCAGTGGGACACCCGGGAGGATCCGGAGGAATATGAACTGGCCAGATACTTCGCGGTCGAGGAGGCAAAGGAATCCCTGTTTGAAAATAAGATCAATGAGCTTCTGTCCGCGTACCCGGTATCGACCTTGCCGGGCTGGTTTCTGATTGAACCCGGAGACTTTGTATATCAGTCCGTATCTCAATAAAGGAAAGGGGCTGCCGGAAAGCTGACATTCATCACTTTC
Organism: Candidatus Caccomorpha excrementavium; assembly: GCA_018714285.1. Classification (GTDB taxonomy): domain Bacteria; phylum Bacillota; class Clostridia; order Lachnospirales; family Lachnospiraceae; genus Caccomorpha; species Caccomorpha excrementavium. Next base: position 5,847 of record DVNP01000126.1, read on the forward strand.
CGGCAGCCCCTGCCGCCATTGTGCTTTTGTCTGTCCGAACAGGCACATCCGGAGGCAGAATTCATCCCTCTGATGACTCCTGCGTCTCACTCTCTCCCTCTGTCTCCGCTTCGGCTGCCGCCGCATTCGGATCCAGCGTTACCAGCTCCCATACTTCATCATTCACCGTAATCGTATAGGCCGAAGACCACTCTTCATAATATTCCTCAAACAGAGCCTTCTGACGCTCCGCAATAATCTCTTCCTTCTTCTCGGCTGTCGCGACCTCATCCGTTTCCTCGACACAATACAGAATATAATAACCGTCCTCCGTCTCAATCAGATCGCTGATCTCGCCCGCCGCAAGCGCGAACGCCGCCGTGACAATCGCATCGTCCCTGTCGCCCTGCCCGAAAACCACTTCAATCTCGCTTGTATCCTCAGAATTCGTCTGCGCGTAAGCAAGGAAATCTTCCGCCTCGCGCGCGCCCGCAAGAAGCTCCTCTGCCTTCTGACGCTTCTCATCCAGCTCCTCTTCCGTCAGATTCAGCTGGTTGCCTTCCTCATCAAAGCCCGCTGTCTGCACATAAATCTGCCAGACCTTCACCTGTCTTGCTTCCTCATCCGGAACATCCGTATCCGCGCGAAGTGTCACTGTTTCATAAATCTTTTCCGCAAGCAGGTTCTCGGAATAGATATTCTGCACGATCTCGACAGTGATTCCGTAATAGTCCAGCTCATCCTCGGTAAAATGATCAATATAATCGGCAGTATAGTCAAGCACATCCATGACCTCATCTTCAGTCAGGCTGACTCCCAGCTCTTCGGCCTGCGCGCAGACAATCTTAAGGTAAATCAGCTGCTCCAGCGTCATCTCCTTGACAAAATCCCAGACTGTCATCCCATCCTCGTCAAGCACATAGTCCCAGATTTCACTTCCGTACTGATCTTCATACTCCTGTCTGGTAGACTGCAGATAAATCATTAATTCCCGGTATGAGATCTCAATGTCTCCAAGGTGGACAACCGGCTCCTGATCCCAGATGCTGTCCGTTCCCCCGGCCGCCTGTGTCGTGTCCGTATTCCCGTCTTCGCCTGATTCACCGCAGCCTGCGGCTCCTAATCCTAATATAATACAAAGCAGCACGGCTGCCAGCTTCCATCTTCTCATGTTCATTCCTTACCTTTCGCTTCCTGACCCTTTGATAGCATCGCATTCTTTTTCCAATTATACCTGATTCGTTTGCCTACATCAAGAGCTTAAAATCATTTAAAAGATTTTTCACAAGCCGGAACAGGGTATCGTGATCCGGCCTGACTGCTTTGCCCGCCTTCTTCTCCTGCGGTATCTGCCATGTAAAATACGGCGCTGTATCTTTAGTAAGGGTCAGTCCCGGCCTGTACTTCTGAAGGAGGTTTGGAATCTTCTCCACCGCCACCCTGGCCTTCGGGTACATCGTCAGCTTCAGCTCGCTTCCCTTCTGCACAATGGATGTAATATACACGGAATGCGCCAGCGCCTTCAGGAACGCGATACACAGCAGATTATTGACCGGAGACGGCATTTCGCCGAACCGATCCGTCAGCTCCTCCTGCATATCCAGGAATTCCTCTTCATTTCCGATTTCCGCGATTCTCTTATACATATCGAGCTTCTGCACCTCGTTCCGGATATAGGAGGACGGAATATAGGCATCCATCTCCAGATCCACGGTTGTCGCAAAAGTTTCTTCCTCGACGGTCTCTCCCTTCAGCTGCCTGACCGCCTCATTCAACAGCCTGCAGTACATATCATATCCGACGGATGCCATATGGCCGCTCTGCTCGGCTCCCAGGAGATTGCCGGCCCCCCGGATCTCCAGATCCCGCATGGCAACCTTGAAGCCGGAACCCGGCTCGGTGAATTCCTTAATCGCCTGAAGCCGCTTTTCCGCAACCTCCTTCAGCATCTTGTCCCGCTTGTACATTAAGAAAGCGCAGGAAGTCCGGTTGGAACGTCCGACGCGCCCGCGCAGCTGATAGAGCTGGGACAGGCCGAGCCTGTCTGCGTCATCGATAATAATTGTATTCACATTCGAGATATCAAGTCCCGTCTCGATGATTGTCGTAGAAACCAGCACATCCAGCTCCCCGTTCACGAATTCGAACATAATCTTCTCAAGCTGGCGCTCGCTCATCTGCCCGTGCGCATACGCCACATTTGCTTCCGGAACCAGCTTCGCGACCGAAGACGCGGCTTCTTCAATTCCCTGTACCCGGTTATAGACATAATAGACCTGCCCGTTCCTGGACAGTTCCCGGCTTATGGCTTCCCGAATCAGCTCATCATTATGCTCAAGAACGTAAGTCTGAATCGGAAGGCGATCCAGGGGAGGCTCGTCTAATACGCTCATATCCCGAATCCCCGACAGGCTCATATGAAGGGTTCTCGGAATCGGCGTCGCGGTCAGCGTCAGGACATCTACATTCTCCTTCATCTGCTTGATCTTCTCCTTATGCGTGACTCCGAAGCGCTGTTCCTCGTCGATAATCAGAAGTCCCAGATCCTTGAATTCCACATCCTTAGACAGGATTCTGTGCGTTCCGATCAGAATATCCACGCTCCCCTTCTTCAGGCGTTCAAGCGTCTTCTTCTGCTCTGCCGCCGTCTTAAACCGTGACATCATATCCACGCTGATCGGAAAATCCATCATACGCTGTACGAAGGTATTGTAATGCTGCTGGGCAAGAATTGTCGTAGGCACCAGGAACGCGACCTGCTTTCCGTCCGATACGGCCTTGAACGCCGCCCGGATTGCGATCTCGGTCTTGCCGTATCCGACGTCGCCGCAGATCAGCCGATCCATAATCTTCGTACTTTCCATATCCCGTTTGGTATCCTCAATAGCCCGGAGCTGATCCTCCGTCTCCTGGTAAGGGAACATCTCCTCGAACTCCGTCTGCCACACCGTATCCTTACTGAATGCAAATCCCTGCTTCTTCTGCCTTGCTGCATACAGAAGCACCAGATCCTGCGCGATCTCCTTCACCGCGCTCTTCACCTTTGTCTTCGTATTCTTCCATTCAATCGAGTTGAGCTTATTCAGCTTCGGCTTCTTCGCGTCGCCGCCGGCGAATTTCTGAATCACGTCCAGTCCGGTCGCCAGAATATACAATACGCCGCCTCCGCCGTATTCGATTTTAATATAATCCTTCGCGACCCGATCCACCTCAATTTTCTCGATTCCGCGGTAGATCCCGATGCCGTGATTCTCATGTACCACATAATCCCCGGGTACCAGCTCATGGAAGCTCTTAATCCTCTGCCCGTCATAGGAAGACTTTTTCTTCTTCTTTTTCCTCTCTGCGCCAAAAATATCGCTCTCCGATATCATAACAAATTTAATCAGCGGATACTCGAATCCGCGGTGCAGCGCGCCTGCCGCCACCATGATTTCTCCGGGCTGTACCTCCCGATCCATATCCTCGGTATAGAACGCAGTCAGCCCGTTATCCCTCAAATCTTCCGAGAGCCTTACCGCTCTGGTGCGGGAAGCGGTCAGCAGAATCACTCTGGCTTTATTCTTCTTCCACTCCGTCAGATCCTTAATCAGCAGCTCAAAATTATTGTTATATGGCGTAATTGAGCGGGCAGACAGATCGAACCTGCGTCTGACGGAAATCAGTCCCGTCCTGGCTTCCATTGTACTGAGTATAATCAGCCTGCGGCTTTCCAGGCCCGCAAGCAGCTCCTTGTAGTCAAACAGCACGTCTGCCTGCCCGGGAAGAATATACCCCTTTTCCAGTCTCTGCGCCATACTCTCGCGGAACTCCGTCACGACAGTCTCACCCTTCTCCTCAATCCGTCCCGGCTCATCAAGAAAGATGATAGATTGTTCATTATCAAAATAATCAAAGAAGGATACCGTATCTTCATAAAAATACCGAATATAGCTTTCCAGTCCCACTGCACCCTGAATACAGGAAAGGTTCTCCTTCAATTCCTCTATGATACCGCGGATTCGGGCTGCCTCCTCCGTCTTAAACTGACTGCGCAGAGCCTTCTCATACTCCTTCTCTTCCAGAGTAATCCTGCGAAGCCCCGCGTTCTTCACAGACTCGTCCAGAATGATCTCCGCGGCGGGATAGATATCCATTCTCTCCACATTCTCAATCGAACGCTGGCTGTTCACGTCAAACGTACGGATCGAATCAATCTCATCATCCCAGAATTCAATCCGATACGGCGCCTCCTCCGTGAGAGGAAAGATATCCAAGATTCCTCCTCTTACCGCAAATTCACCGGGCGACTCAACCTGGCTCTGTCTCTCATAGCCGAGCTGCGTAAGCTTCTTTATAAGCTCCTCCAGATCATACCGTTCGCCGGCCGTCACCGTCATAATATTCTTTCTGATGAAGACAAGCGGCAGCACGCGATCCAGCCCGCCATCCAGGCTCGCTACAACCGTTACCGGCCGGTTCTCAAGAATCCTGCGGATAATCCGCAGCCGATCCCTGATAATTGTATTACCGTGGATATCCGCCGAGAAGAAGATAACATCCTTTGCGGGATATACATAACAGTCTCTGGAATACAGCTTATAGTCCTCACAGATCTCCTTCGCCTTCAAATCACTGTACGTGATAATCAGCCGGAACGGATACTTCTCCCCCAGTGCGTGAATCAGATGGCATTTCTGCGAATCCATGCAGCCTGCTGCCATGACCGGAAGCTTCCCCTCTGTCAGATATTCCGTCAGCTCCTGATATTCTTTTAATTCAGCCAAAGGCCCCGTAAAGGCTTTCACCAAACGCTTCCTCCTTTATAATCTGCGATTATACCGGTTCATCGCTTCCTCAATTCCGTCTGTAATGATACACTCGCACGCGTTCGCGGCGCGTCCAAGCGCCTCTCTGATCACGGGCTGCTCCTCGTCCGCAAATCTTCCCAGAACATAATCCGCCAAATCCCAGTTCTTCGGCTTTTCGCCGACCCCGATACGGATTCTTGGAAATTCCTGCGTTCCGAGATGCGCGATAATATTTTTGATTCCGTTATGCCCCCCTGCGCTCCCCTTCGCCCGGATCCGGAGCTGTCCCACATCCAGAGCCACATCATCATAGATCACAATGATCTCCTCATTTGTCACCTTATAAAAATCCACCAACTCCCTGACGCTCTCCCCGCTCAGATTCATATAGGTCTGCGGCTGCGCCAGCACTACCTTCTCACCGCCGATATATCCCCTACCGCAGATCGCCTTATGCTTCTTAAAGTCCAGCGGTATATTATATTCATCGGAAAGTCTGGTTATGGTATCGAATCCGATATTATGCCTGGTTGCCTGATACTCCCTGGCAGGATTGCCAAGGCCAATAATAATTCTCATACTAATCTCCATCCTGAGTTATTAATTCTGCGCACTAAATTTGTCCATCTGATTATAATGCCGCCGGAAAGTCCGTGTCAAGCCGTGAAAATGGTCTGTCTGCCCCGATTCTCCATCATTTTCTCCATTGATCTGTCTTTCTGTTCTTTTTATAATATAGCTATCAAGACTTCAGGAAAGGACATCTGATATGGCAATTACACGAATGACGCAGGGAAATTGCTTTCGCTGCCTGATCACATACTGCATCCCCTTAATTCTCGGCAATTTATTTCAGCTCACCTATAATGCCGTCGATTCGGCCATTGTCGGCCGTTTTATCGGCAGGAACGCTCTCGCCTCGGTCGGAACGGCAGGTCCCGTCATGAACATTATCATTCTCTCAATCTCCGGAATTACGGTTGGAGCTTCGGTCATTATGAGCGAATTCTTCGGCGCAGGAGAAGAGGAAATGCTGAAAAAGGAAATGGCGACAACCGCTGTATTCGGGCTCCTCTTCTCCCTTGCGGTCATTCTGATCGGCTGTCTGTCCGCCGTACCGCTCCTTAAGGCGCTGCAGGTTCCGGATGAAATTCTTGAGGATACGGCGGTCTATCTGCGGATTATATTTCTGGGCGCGCCGTTCACTTATTTCTATAACGCCCTCGCCGCCGCGCTCAAAAGCCTTGGCGACTCCAAAACCCCTCTGAAGTTCCTGGCTTTTGCTTCCATATTGAATGCCGCTTTGGATCTGGTATTCGTCGGAATTCTGGGCTTCGGGATCTTCTGCTCCGCCGTCACTACAATCCTTGCAGAAGCATGCTCCGCGGCGCTGTGCGCCCTGCATCTGTACCGTCATGTTCCTCTCCTGCGTCTTGCGCCGCATGAATTTCGGATCGATGGCAGGCTTCTTGCAAGAACGCTTCGATACGGCGGCATTACCGCCCTTCAGCAATCCTGTCAGCCAATCGGGAAGCTTCTGATTCAGGGAGCGGTCAACACGCTGGGAATCGATGCGATCGCAGCCTTTCAGGCAGCTGTTAAAATTGACGACTACGCCTTCACGCCGGAGCAGAGTATCGCAAACGGAATTACAACCTTCACAGCCCAGAACCGCGGCGCGCACAGATCAGAAGAATACGGAAACAACAAAAAAAAGCGCCGGACCGGACGCTTTGACCGTATTACACAGGGCTTCCTTGCCGGACTGATACTGGAATTCGGCTACTGGATCCTGATTTGTTCCTTTGTAACATTGTTGAAACGGCCTCTTACCGCGCTGTTCGTAGGAAGCGGATCTGAAGAGGTAATCCGCCTTGGCGCCGACTATCTCGGACTGATGGCAGTTTTCTATGTCTTACCTGCATTTACGAACGGAATGCAGGGGTATTTTCGCGGAATGGGACAGCTGAAAATGACGCTGCTCGGAACGTTCATTCAGACCTCGCTGCGGGTGTTCTTTGTCTATCTTCTTGTTCCGGTCATCGGAATCCGCGGAATCGCGTATGCCTGCGCGATTGGCTGGAGCATCATGCTGGCAGTCGAGATTCCCTTCTATTTTCTCACCAGAAGAAAGGTCCTGCCGCGCTGACTGCCCCTGTAATGCAAAAACAGACGGCATACCGCCTTCTCCAACGGCTGCCGCCCGTATCTCTACTGCTCTACCCCATATATGTTACCGCCTGTTACTCTTCTTCATCCGCACTCTCAAGTGCCGCAATCTCATACTTTTCCAGAATAATCCTCTGGATCTTATCACGGGTATCTGAATTGATCGGATGTGCAATGTCACGGTATTCTCCGTCGCCCGCCTTCCGGCTGGGCATTGCTATAAAGAGCCCCTTCTCTCCGTCTATTACCTTGATATCATGAACCACGAATTCATTATCAATGGTAATAGAAACAACCGCTTTCATTTTGCCTTCTTTGCTTACTTTTCTTACACGTACATCCGTAATCTGCATAAGTATGTCCCCCTTTGTAGTTTAGACGAAAGCCGGCCCCCTGACGTACTCCCGTTCTTTTCAGGCGGCACGGCGAACCAGGTCCGCTCATGTCCCCTTCCGTATAATATACTTTCGAGCCGGTATCAAAGAGCTACAGGGCGTATCTCTCATTCTTCTCAACCACAATCTTAATCTTGCCGTTCTCGCCGACATACGTAGCATTCGCGCGGATTGTGTCGCGGCTTTCAATGATACAATTCTCAATATAAGTGTTGTCCCCGATATGCACATCGTTCAGAACAATGGAATTCTTAATTGTAACGTTATTGCCGACATACACCTTCTTGAACAGAACCGAGTTCTCGACAACGCCGTTCACGATGCATCCGCTTGATACCAGACTGTTCTTTACGATCGCGCCCTGATTGTACTTGGCCGGAGGCATATCGTCAACCTTGGAAAACACATCCGGATATTCCTTGAAGAAATAATTCCTGATGTCCCTGTTCAGGAAATCCATGTTGGTCTGATAATAGGACTCTACCGTTGCGATGTTGCTCCAGTAGGAATCCATCTCATACGCATAGATTCTCTTGATATGCTTGTAGCGGACCAGAATATCCTTCACCAGATCATAGCGCTCTTCCTCATTCGCGCGTTCCAGAAGCTCAATCAGCTGTCTCCTGCGGATCACATAGATACCCGTAGAAATCATATTCGCATCCGTCGTCAGAGGCTTCTCCTCAAATTCCTGGATCCGGTTATCCTCATCCAGCTTCACAACGCCGAAGCGGCTGGCATCCTCTCCCTGCTCCAGTCTCTTGCAGACAATCGTAATATCCGCCTTCTTCGCGATATGATATTCCAGTACCTTATTGTAATCAAGCTTGTATATGCAGTCACCGGAAGCGATTACAACATAAGGCTCATGGCTGTTCTTCAGGAATGTCATGTTCTGATAAATCGCATCTGCCGTACCGCGGTACCAGAAGCTGTTATCCGCCGTAATGGTAGGATTGAACAGGAACAGGCCGCCCTGCTTTCTTCCAAAGTCCCACCACTTGGAAGAGCTCAAATGCTCATTCAGGGAACGGGAATTGTACTGAGTCAGCACTGCCACCTTCTGAACATGGGAATTGGACATATTACTTAAGGCAAAATCGATGCTGCGGTAACTTCCCGCGACCGGCATAGCCGCGATCGCTCTTTTATTGGATAATTCACGCATTCTGTTATTATTGCCGCCTGCTAATACAATACCGATTGCTCTCATGATCTGTCACCTGCCTTAATAATATTTTCTCCGGCACGAAGGACTCCGCTCGGATAATCATCTAAGGTTGTCCCTCCGGAAATTGCCGTATTCTTCCCTATCTTAACATTGTCCGGAACAACGGAATCTTCCCCAATCGTTACCAGGTCGAAGCAGTAGATATCGGGCCTTGCAGTATTAGGAGCCGAATCTCCAAGTCCTAATTCACAATCGGATCCGATGACACAATTCTCGGCAATGACGCCCTTTTCCACAATTGTCCTTTCACCGATTACAGAACCATTCATAATAATGGAGTCTCTGACTACAGCGCCGGGGCCGATCGTTACGCCGCAGCCGATCACACTGTTATGCACCTCACCGTAAATCTCAGAGCCCTCTCCAATCAGAGCACGATCCACAACAGCCTCGCCTGAAATATACTGAGGCGGGATTACCTCGCTCTTCGTATAGATCCTCCAGAATTCTTCGTACAGGTTAAATTCGGGGATCAGATCAATCAGCTCCATATTAGACTCCCAGTAAGATCCGAGCGTTCCGACATCCTTCCAGTAGCCGTTATACTCGAATGCGAAGATTCTATCTCCCTTGCCGTGGCAGTACGGAATAATATGCTTTCCGAAATCACAGCCCGGCTGCTCGGACAGCGTAATCAGCGCTTCCTTCAGTACCTTCCAGGTGAAGATATAGATACCCATGGAGGCAAGATTGCTTCTCGGCTTCGGCGGCTTCTCCTCGAACTCAAGAATCTTCTTCTTCTCGTCCGTGATTACAACGCCGAATCTGCTCGCTTCTTCCATCGGAACCGGAATTGTGGCGATCGTAATATCCGCCTTGTTCGACTTATGGAATTCGAGCATAACCTCATAATCAATCTTGTAGATATGGTCGCCGCCCAGAATCAGCACATATTCCGGATTATAATATTCCATGTACTTCAGATTCTGATAAATGGCATTCGCCGTACCGCTGTACCACTCGCTGCTGTTCTTCTTCTCATAAGGAGGAAGAATGGACACACCGCCGATATTCCTGTCAAGATCCCACGGAATACCGATTCCAATATGCGTGTTAAGAGTCAGCGGCTGATACTGAGTCAATACGCCTACGGTATCTACGCCGGAATTAATGCAGTTGCTCAGCGGAAAGTCGATGATTCTATATTTTCCGCCAAAAGACACGGCCGGCTTGGCAATATTTGCTGTCAGAACGCCAAGTCTGGAGCCCTGTCCGCCAGCCAGAAGCATGGCTATCATTTCCTTCTTAATCACTTTATCACCTCTTGTCGTTTTATATCCCCTATTATACCATCAAATTCTTGTATTGTGAATAAATTTTACAAAAAAATTTTTATTTTTTTAAGGATTTTGTTACAATTCCCGAAGTATTTACGCAAATTTTGATTATACTATACAAAATATACGGCATATTTACGCTTTTTCCCGATAATCCCCAATATTTTCCACAATATAGACAATATTGTCCCCGAAAACTACGTCTTTTTTCATGCCTTTCCTGTATCATAGGATGTTCGGATGCTCTGCCTTTTAAAACAGGTTGTATTTTCCATGGATTTTGTTATAATATCCGGTATACGATGATAAACTACAATATCAAAGGAAGTGTCTGTTATGTATAGAATTGATTTTAATGCTCCCATTCCCGTCCATTTCATCGGGATCGGCGGTATCAGCATGAGCGGACTTGCCGAGCTCTTACATACGAACGGATTTCGCGTAAGCGGATCTGATACACACCAAAGCCACGTGACAAAGCATCTTGAAAGCCTTGGTATTCCCGTTGCGTATCAGCAGTGCGCCGCCAATATTGCGGGCTTTTCCGGCCTTGTCGTATATACGGCGGCCGTGAAGGAGAATAATCCGGAGCTTCAGGGAGCTCTCCGCGCCGGAATTCCGGTGATGGACCGCGCCGAGCTTCTCGGACAGATTATGCTCCAGTATAAGAATGCAGTTGCCGTCTCGGGAACACACGGCAAGACAACCACAACCTCCATGCTCTCCCTTATGATGCTTCAGGGCGGCCTGGATCCGACAATCAGCGTGGGCGGAATCCTGGATGCCATCCACGGCAATATGCGGATCGGCCATTCCGGGAATTTTATTACAGAGGCATGCGAGTACACGAACAGCTTTCTGAAGTTTCATCCTACCAGTGAGATTATTCTGAATATTGAAGCGGAGCATCTGGACTTTTTCCGGGATCTGGAGGATATCCGTCATTCCTTCCGTCAGTTCGCGAAAAAGCTGCCGAAGGACGGCAACCTTGTGATTAATGCGGAGATTCCGGATTATCAGGAGATTACGGAGGGCCTCGGCTGCAATATTATGACATACGGAATCTGCCGGGAACCCGAGGACATTTCGAATCCGTCAGACAGATACACTTACGCCGCCGCCAATCCCTCCTTTGACGAATTCGGCCGCGGCAGCTATGATCTGATCCGGCGCGGCCGGTTTGCCGCAAGAATCCGGCTCCGTGTCGTGGGAATCCATAATATTTCCAATTCTCTTGCCGCAATCGCTCTGGCGGATACCTTCGGCATATCCATGGAGCAGATTCAGAAGGCCCTGGATGCCTTCACGGGAACGGAACGAAGATTTGAATATAAGGGGGAAGTCGGCGGCGCCGTAATCATTGACGATTATGCGCATCATCCGACCGAAATCAGGGCAACGCTTACCTCCGCTCTCGCATGTCCTCACAGAAAGCTGTGGTGCGTATTTCAGCCGCATACCTATTCCAGAACAAAGCTTCTGTTCTCCGATTTCGTAGATGCGCTGTCCTTAGCCGACGTTATTGTTCTGGCTGATATCTACGCGGCAAGAGAAGCGGATCCGAAAGATATCTCTTCCGCGGATCTGGAAAAGGCGTTGGCCGATATAGGAAAAGACGTCCATTATTTTAAATCGTTTGATGAAATCGAAGCTTACCTGCTGCAGAACCTTGTCAACGGCGATTTGTTGATAACTATGGGCGCCGGAGATATTGTTTCCGTAGGAGAAGCTCTTTTGGGCGCATAGTTATCCACATTATCCACAACCTTATCCACACCACTTGTCCGATAAGGCTGTGGATTTTTTATCCACTTTTCCACATGACAGAATGCACCATGGTTATCCACTAAATCCCTGTTTCTCCACGGTTTTTCCATTCATGCACACAGTTATTCACAATATCCACACTTATCCACCGTCTGTCCCATCCTCTCCAAAATCCTATTTCCAACCTTCCGGCAATATGTTATAATCAGGTTATTAACAACAAAGGAATGATACACATGGCTTCATTTATATTAGACATTGGCGGTGCTCCGGGAGCGACCGCCGTTTCCAATATTTTTATCGATACCTATATGCCCAGGGCCAGCGGCTCGTTCGTAAAGGTTTATCTCTGCCTTCTGCGTCATGTACAGTTCCCCGGCGCTGCCGTTACTCTGTCCTCCGTGGCCGATATGCTGGAGGAGACGGAGAAGGATATCGTCAGAGCGCTGAATTACTGGGAGAAGGAAGGGCTTATGCTTCTGAACAGGGACGCGGACGGCGCCATTACCGGCATCCGTTTTCTCACTCCCGGATACCCTGGTCCTGCTCCCGGGAATCCGGGAGTTGCGCCAGGAAATTCGGGGATTGCGCCCGGGAATCCGGACGCGGACGGGTATCAGGATTCCCCCGCCGTAAAGCCGTCCGGCTCCCCTTCCTCCGTTCCGGACTTCGCCGCGGATATCGCGGCCGCAGATGACGCCGGCGATTCGGAGGGCGGCTCCGGGACAGGTCCCCGCGCAAAAGCTGCCGTGAATGCCGCGACCCCCCCGGCAAGGCAGGACTTTCTTCCCGGCCTGCTGCCTGAGCCTTCCGAAGATCCGGATTCCGTTCCCGAACATTTTGAAAAGCCGGATTATACATAGGCTCAGATTGAACAGATGAAGGAGAATGAGGAAGTCAAATGGATGCTGACTGTCATAGAGGTCTATCTGGAGCGTCTGCTGAAGCCCATGGACGTTCAGCTGATTCTCTATCTGTACGAGAGTCTCGGATTCCCGGCAGAGCTGATCCTTTATCTGTATGAGTATTGCGTGTCCCGGAACAAGAAAAGCCCCTCCTATGTAGAAGCCGTCGCGCTTGCCTGGGCAAGGGAGGGGATTGATACCGTGGAGAAGGCGGAGGCTGCTTCCTCTGTCTATACAAGCGGCTTCCAGACGGTAAATAAAGCGTTCGGACTGAACCGGGCTCCCGGCAGCGCCGAGAGACAGTATATCCAGAAATGGTTCGGCTCCATGAAATTTGAGGCTCGTATTATCGAAGAAGCGTGCAGCCGCGCTCTCCTGCAGACCGGCAGGCCGGACTTCAAATACGCGGACAAGATCCTGGAGAACTGGAAAAAGGAAGGCGTAACCTCTTTTACCGATATTGCCGCCTGCGATGAACGGCACGCGAAGGAGATGACGGCAAGGAAGGCTTCCGCTCCCCAGAAGGATGCTCCGGTCAGACCTTCACTCAATAAGTTTAATGCATATCCGCAGCGCAGTTATTCCGGTGAAGAATTTACTTCGATGGAACAGCGTCTGCTGTCACAGCATCTGCAGCCGAAGAACGGCGGCGCAGACGGCGATGGGAGGTGAGTCCGTTGGGATTAAAGAATTATCAATTCAGCCAGATTCTCAGGGAATATGACGAACGCAGGCTTCGCGCCAGGCATGAACTGGAGGAGCGGACCCGGGAGGTGAATGAACGAATTCCGGAGCTTGCGCGTCTGGACGAGCAGATTGCGGAGCAGTCAGTTCGGCGGGCCAGGCTGAGCCTGTCCGGGGACGCTTCCGCTCTGAATGGTCTGAAGGAGGCGAATCAGGCGCTTTCTCTTCAGAAAAAGCGCCTGCTTATACAGAACGGATACCCGGAGGATTATCTTACGATGCGGTATCAGTGTCCGGACTGCAAAGATACCGGCTATATCGGCACAGAGAAATGTCACTGCTTCCGGCAGGCCATCGTTGACTTGGTCTATGCGCAGTCCAATGTACGGGAGGCGGTTAAGAGAGAGAACTTTCAGTCCTTTTCGTTTTCGTATTATTCGGAGGACTATGTGGATGAGCTGACCGGACTGACACCGCTTGAGAATATCCACAGAGTGGTCAATACGGTCCGCTCCTTTATCCGCCGCTTTGATTCTTCCTATGAGAATCTGCTTCTGTACGGCAATACCGGAGTCGGCAAGACCTTCCTGTCCAACTGTCTGGCGGGCGAGCTGCTGAATACGGCGCATACCGTCATTTACCTGACTGCCTTCCAGCTCTTTGATATTCTTGAGCAGAACAAGTTCGGACGGAGCGATGAACCGGAACGCCTGCGGAATCAGTTTGAATATATTCTGGACTGTGATTTGCTGATTATCGATGATCTGGGGACTGAGCTTGCGAATGCATTCACAACCTCCCAGCTGTATCTGTGCATCAACGAACGCTGGCTGAACCGCAAATCCACCGTAATATCCACGAACCTGTCGCTCGAGCAGCTGGATTCCACCTATGGTGAACGTATATTTTCAAGAATAATGAGCAATTATACATTATTGAAGATTTTCGGCGAGGATATCCGGCTTAAAAAGCTGCTTGGATGAGGTTCACACAGCGCGGTTCTGTAAAAGAACCGCATATCCGCTGCCAATTTTTCGTAAATTTTTTCCTTGACGAACCATGTCGTAAATAGTATGATTAACACGTATTAGCCAACGGATCTTTTTTAGGAGGAATCTATCATGTCGCAGCAAGATATTGCTTTAGAAACAATACCGGTGGGTACTTTGGGAATTATTGCCCTGGAAAGCAGTAAAGCCCTTGGCCAGAAGGTGAACGACTATATCGTTCAGTGGAGAAGGGAAAGGGAGAATGAGCATAAGGATAACATCGCATTCGCGGGCTATCAGAGAGATTCCTATCTGATCGAAGCCTCCTGTCCCCGTTTTGGAACCGGTGAAGCGAAGGGAATCATCCGCGAGTCGGTGCGGGGTGACGATCTTTATCTGATTGTGGATGTATGCAATTACAGTCTGACCTATACTGTCTGCGGACACCAGAATCATATGTCCCCCGATGATCATTTCCAGGATCTGAAACGTGTGATTGCTGCGCTTGGCGGCAAGGCAAGGCGTATTACAGTCATTATGCCATTCCTGTATGAGAGCAGACAGCATAAGAGAAGTTCAAGAGAATCTCTTGACTGCGCGATTGCGCTTCAGGAGCTGGTCAGCATGGGCGTGGAGGGCATCATAACCTTCGATGCGCATGACCCGAGAGTCCAGAACGCGATTCCGCTGAAAAGCTTTGAGACGGTTCAGCCAATCTATCAATTCATCAAGGCTCTGCTCAACAATGTTCCGGATCTGACCGTGGATGCCGATCATATGATGATCATCAGCCCGGACGAGGGCGGAATGAACCGCGCCGTCTATTTTGCCAATGTACTCGGCCTTGATATGGGAATGTTCTATAAGCGCCGTGATTACACCAGAATCGTCAACGGACGCAATCCCATTGTTGCGCATGAGTTTCTGGGAAGCGATGTAGAAGGTAAGGATGTCGTTATTATTGATGATATGATTTCTTCCGGCGACAGTATGATCGATGTTGCAACAGAGCTGAAGCGCCGCAAGGCAGGCCGCATCTTTATGTGTTCTACCTTCGGACTGTTCACCAACGGTCTGGAGAGATTTGATAAGGCTTATGAGGAAGGACTGATATACAGGGTACTGACGACAAATCTGATTTATCAGCCGGAGGAGCTTCTTTCCAAGCCCTATTATATTAACGTAGATATGAGCAAGTACATCGCTCTTCTGATTGAAGCGCTCAACCATGACGCGTCAATCAGCGAATACTTAAGCCCCACAAAGCGAATTCAAAGATTCCTGAATCAGTATTACAACAAAAAGAACGGATAATCACCACAGCAAAGCGGAGCGCCGATCTGCGGATCGGCCTCCGCTTTTTGATCCGATTCCCGGATTCAGGCCAGACAGATATCATGATGCGGCAGCTTCAGCCTGTCCGCCGCGTCTGCCTCTCTTCTCTGGCAGGTAAAGAGCAACACCTGCCGTTCCTGATTATAAGCCAGCTCCGTAAGAACTCTTTCAAGTCTTTCTTCGTCATAGTAAGCGAAGCAGTCGTCCAGAATCAGCGGAATGTCCTCCCGCTTCAGCAGACTTCCCGCAACGGACAGCCGGAGCGCCAGGTATGCCTGATCAATGGTGCCGATGCTGAGTTTCTCCAATAAGACAGGATTCTCCCCGCAGACAACCCGGATATCCAGCTTCTCGTCCAAATAGGCCATCGTATGCTCTCCACCCGTATATTTTGCCAGCGTATCGGAAAGCGTTCGCCCAAACCGGCCGCCGAAGCTGTCATGAATCCGGGCCGACAGTTCTTCAATGGTCCGGATTGCCAGCAGAACGGCCTCATATTCCTGCCTGTTCTGCTTCTGAAGTTCAATAAGCTCTCTTAATTCCGTCCTGTTTCTCTCCAGCTTCTCTTCTTCCCCTTCTGCCCGTTCAAGCTCCCATTGAAGCTTCTCAAGCTCCATATCGCACTCCGTCTGTTCCCGCTTCCGTTCCTCCATGCTTCCCTGAAGCTTTCTTTCGTATTCGCCTACCCTCGCTTCCAGCTGCTCTATGGCGGTTTCATCCGGTCCGGATTCCATGAGAACCAGGAACCGGGCGGCATAATCCGTGATTTCTCTGCGAAGTCCGGCAAGACGCTTCCGGACAGAGAGAATCTGAAGAGCCAGTTCGTCCGCCTGCTGCCTGCGCGAAACAGCCGCGGCCTCCCTCTTAAGCCCCGCATCATACATGACCCGGAGCGCCGCTTCATCCGGAGCGCCGCATTTGCTCAGAATCTCAGTCCTCTTCTGCTTCAGGCTCTGAATCCATGCGGCCTGTTCCTCCGCGCTTTCCCTGTCCCAAGCCGGATTCCTTCCTCTTCTCCTGCCCGGAAACAGCCAGAGCCACACTCCCGCCGCCGCAAGAAGGATTCCCGCCGCAGTTCCCCAGTAAATCGCCGGCGCTTCCGTCAGCAGAAGGCTGAGAACAGCGGCAATCATGCCAAGTCCCGTAACAAAGGCTCCCTTAAGCCGGTCCGCGGCCGTCCGCGCGCTCTCCCGCGCAGCTGCAGGCTCCTCTCCGGTCTCCTCAACCGCGCGCCGCGCGGCAGAGAGCTCTTCCAGACGAACCATGGCTTCCCGAAGTCTCTCCTGTGTCTTTGCGTTCCGTTCCGCCTCCCGTATTTCCCGTCTGAGCTCCTGTTCCTTCCATGACAGATCCTGAAGCTGCCTGCCATATTCTTTGTATGCCTTATATTTTTCCAGGACAGCCGGAAGCTGTTCCGGGGCGCTCCCGGCTTCTCCGGCCGCATCCGGTTTCATCTCATCCGTCCCGCGCGCCAGCTTTGACCTGCGGACAAGCAGCTCTTCTCTGCGGGCAAGGAGTCCTGCAAATCTCTCCTGATTCTCCTCCCCCTGCCGGATCTCCTGCCTCAGTTCCCCGATTCGCCCGGAAGGATTCTCCGATTCCAGCTGCTTCTTCGCGCCGTTCAGCCTCTTAAGCGCCAGCCGGACATCAACCTCGCAGTCTCCGGCCGCGGCAATATTTGCAATATAATTGCGGACCTGATCCGTCAGCTCCGCATCTGTTCTCACCTTCTGCTGTTCCACGCTGACGGTATTCCGGTACAGACTCTCCGTCAGCTCGGGAATCAAATCCGTAATCTTCCCCGAAGGCAGCTCTACATCCCGTCCTGTATCCAGACAGATGCACGAGACGCTTTTCTGACTCTTATGAAAGCTCCGGGTGATACGATACCGTCTCCCGTCCAGCTCAAAGTCCATACTTCCGCCGTAGGCCGCGGGCGTATCCCAGGGAAGATATTTTGTATACAGATCATCCCTTCCTGCCCTCCCTCTCTGCCGCTCCAGCCCAAACAGCATAGCGCGGATAAAGGAATGCACGGTTGATTTGCCTGCTTCATTCTTTCCGTACAGAATTGTCAGTCCCGGCTGAAGGGTCAGAACCTTATCATGGAATTTGCCGAAATCCTTCAGCACCAGCCGCTCAATAACCACGTCGCTCCCCTTCCTTTCCGTCATGCGAAAGCAGCGCCTCAATTCCACGGTACAGCGCTCTTTTCTCCAGCTCCTGATTTCCGCCCGCTCTCTCCTTTATGCTTTCAATATACATTCCGATAATATTGCCGCGGTTACAGGCATAGAGAGCCTCAAAATCATAGTCCGGCGCAGTATCATCCACAATCTCCGCAACTCTGCCAAGCTTCATGAATTCTTCTCTTTGATAACAGATTCCTTCTCCCCTGACTCCCGTCAGATGAATCCGGAAGATTCCCCGATCTCCAAAGGCAGCCATCTGCGCGGAGGCGGCATCCAGCATGGACGCATTCGTGGCTTCTGAGTCAGAAGTCAGTTCAATTGTGATATATTGTCGAAGAGAGCACGGCAGAAACCGAAGGGTAAGCTCTGAATCCGGCTCTGTTCCTTTCATGCCGTACTCCTCTTCCTCCACGTCCGGTGACTTAATCAGCTCTCCCACGATCACCCCATGCTCTCCCTCCTCCGTCTTATCCAAAGGCTCAAGCGAGCCGGAATAGGCCATTCTTCTTCCGATTCTCCCGGCCTTATGTATATGTCCCAGAGCTACATAGTCGAAACCGTTCTTCTCAAGGCGCTTCCTGTCAATCGGAATATGCGACGCGTCTCCTCCGTGGGCCAGAAGAATATTAATTCTCTCCCTCACTCCGGGCCTTACCTCATCATACCTTGCCTCGCCGATCTCTCTGGAATGATAACTGAAGCCGTATACTTCCGTATTCAGCTCCTCCAGATAGACGCTGTCTATCTGCCCGCCGGACAGCATTACAACATTCGGACTCCACGCAAAGCTGCCGTAAGCCGAATGCGGACCAATATAATCATGATTGCCCGCAATCATCACCACTCTGGTATCCGGAATCCCGGAGAAATAATAATTCAGCTCCTTCAGCTCCCTGACAGACGGCTGTCTGTGAAACAGATCACCCGCAATCAGGAGAAGCTCAATCCGCTTTTGCCTGCACAGCCCAATCACCCGGTAAAAGCTCTCATACAGCTCTTTCCCCCGCTGCGCAGCCCATTCATGTCCCGCTTCCGGAGCCGCTCCCAAATGGACATCTGCCAGATGAATAAATCTCATAGCTTCCTCTCTTTCGAATCCCTTATCTTGGTTCCTCGATTAATACGTGAATCAGATACTCCTGTCCCTGCCCGTCTGCGGCCCTGTACCCCTTGCTAAGCACCCATACCAGCTTCCCTTCCTTATTCAGAATCCGGATTCTCACCTCAAAGAAGCTGCTTGTATTCAGCTGGGAAGCCAAGCTGTCATGCAGAAACCCCAGCTCCGGAGGATAGACCAGGTCCGTCATCTTCAAAAACCGCCCGTTAAATTCGCCTGTCCGGTATCCCAGAAAATGAATCAGGTTCCTTCCCGCATGAATGATCGTAAAATCCTCATCATTCTTAACAATCAACAGCCCAACCGCATGCTCTGATTCCCGAAGCTCTTCAAAATACCTCTGTCCCTCGCCGATCAGTTCCTGATCCCGGATCCCGGAAACGGGAACAGGGGCTGTCATTCCCTGTAATCTATCATCTGCCATACGCATATCCTCCATCTTATCAATCCTGTCTGTTTGTACCGCTTTCCTTCATTATTACATGTTTTTATTGTGATAGCAATAAAAAAACCGTCATTTATTTTAATTTTATGATTGCATTCCGGAATATTGTATGGTATACTTTAGAGGTCGGTTTTAGCCAGACTTTTATGGTTCGAACAGACGGCATGGAGATATAGCTCAGCTGGGAGAGCATTCGCTTGACGTGCGAAAGGTCATGGGTTCGAGTCCCCTTGTCTCCATTCATAAAAGAATCGCAAGAATCCCGGGAAGGCTAATATATGGCCGGTTCCCGGGATTCTTTTACTTGCGGGTAATGTTGGATATTTTCTCAAATAGATGTTATTTTTCGTTGGTATAAAACTTCACCCTGAATCTCGTCCCCTCCCCTTCTTTGCTTGTCACATCAATCTTCCCCTGCTCCTTTGCAAAAATCTCATACGCCATTGCCAGTCCGATTCCGACACTGTCCGCTCCCGCGTTCTTCCCCTTATAGAACCGTTCGAAGATATGGGGCAGATCCTCCGCCGCAATCCCCTCTCCGTTATCCTCCACAGAAATCACCGTATACAGATGATTTTCCTCATACATCACCCGGATTCTTCCGCCGGGCGGCGTATGCTCCATACAGTTCTTCAGAATATTCGCGAACGCTTCCGCCGACCAGGACAGATCTCCCGGAAACGTAACATTCTCCTCACCCTGTACCTCGAATTCAATTCCCTTAAGCTCCATGGGAATCAGCAGATGCTGCGCGGCTCTGCCGATAACCTCGGCAGCCGATACCGGCCTGCTCTCAAGCACAATCGTACCGGCATCGAGTCTGGAGAGCTTCAGCAGGGAAGTAACCAGCCACTCAATCCGGATAAGCTGCGCCCGGATTGTATCCGTGAACTCTTCCCTTTTATCCGGGGGA
This sequence comes from Candidatus Caccomorpha excrementavium, assembly GCA_018714285.1. GTDB lineage: Bacteria > Bacillota > Clostridia > Lachnospirales > Lachnospiraceae > Caccomorpha > Caccomorpha excrementavium. The sequence continues at coordinate 26,035 of DVNP01000126.1, forward strand.
AGCCCTTCCTCCTTCAGCAGATCCGTCATCACCATCATAGAGGTCAGCGGGGTCTTTAACTGGTGAGAAATATCCGACAGCGCGTCTGCCAGATAATACTTCTCCCGGACATTATATTCCGCCTGCTCCCTCAGCCGGGTCGTTACCTTATAGATTTCATTCTTCAGGATACTCAGCTCCCCCTCCACATTATCCCGGATATCCAGCGAATAATCCCCTCTCCCGATTCTCTTAAGATAATCGGAGAGTTTCTCCATCTGACGGTATCTTCGCATCGTATACCCGGTAAATACCGCGATTTCCGCCAGACAGAACAGCAGGCAGACCAGATACGCATATTCTGGCAGAAAATATCCCGCGGCCGCTCCGGCAGCCGCGATTCCGATACCAAAAAGCAGGAACCTTACCAGTTCCCTGTTCCGAACCATCTTCAGTCACCCACCTTATAGCCAAGTCCGCGCACGGTCCTGATAATCTGCGGATTCTCCCTGTTATCCTCAAGCTTCTCCCGAAGCCTCTTGATATACACGGTCAGGGTATTGTCATTGACAAAATATCCCGCCACATCCCAGATTCCCGCAAGCAGCTGCCTTCTTGAAAGCACCTGTCCTTCGTGCTGAATCAGGGTCAGAAGCAGCCGGTATTCCAAAGCCGTCAAAAGAACCTCCCTGTCCCCCTTAAACACCCTGGCCTGCTTCAGATTAACTCTCACGTCGCCATACTGCGCCACCGGCTGCGCTTCCTGCCTGTTATAACGTCTTGAAACCGACTGAATCCGCGACAGCAGCTCCCGGATACGGAAGGGCTTGGTAATGTAGTCATCCGCCCCCATATCAAGTCCCATCACAACATTCACCTCATCATCGCATGCCGTAAGAAATATAACCGGAATATCGGTATGAGCTTTGATATACCGGCATATTTCATAGCCGCTGCCATCCGGCAGCGAAAGATCCAGCACGGCAAAATCACACTCTGCGCTTTTCAGCCAGGCAATGGAGTCCGCGACGGTCTCCCGAATCTCTACCGCATAACCCTCCTGAGTCAGAGAGTACTCCAGTCCCATTGCAATGCTTTTATCATCTTCGACCAAAAGCAGCCGCTTTTGAACATTCGTATCTGTCATAATCATCCTCATTTCGAAGCGCCGGCGCGCTTATGATCTGTCATTGATCCTTCCTGTACACAGCTTCTCCGTCTTTGATTGTCTCAAGTACCGTAATCCCCCGAATCCGATCCGGATGCACCTGCAGCGGATCCTCGCTCAGAATAATAAGATCCGCTCGTTTTCCTTCTTCAATGCTCCCCTTTTCCTGTTCTTCATGATACTGAAAAGCGGCATTAACTGTAACTCCCTTCAGCGCATCCAGACAGGATACCGCTTCCTCCTGCGCCAGCCGGACACCGCTTTTGGTAATCCGGTTCACCGCGCACCAGACCGTCTCCAGCATATCCGGTTCAATTACGGGCGTATCCTGATGAAGCGTATAGATCACGCCGGCGTCCGCCGCCGTCTTCACCGGACTGATATGCTCCGCCCTTTCCTGTCCGAAGTTCTTAAGATGCACGTCGCCCCAGTAATAGGTGTGCGCGGCAAAGAAAGAAGGAATCATGGAAATTTCAGGCATACGGCGGATTTGATCCTCTCTTGCGAACTGGGCGTGGATCATCACAGGCCGAATGTCCTTGACCTTGCCTCCCGCGTCGGGAATCTCCGCCGCCGCCTTTTCGGCCGCATTCAGGAACTGCTCCGCCGCCGCGTCTCCATTACAGTGCGCCAGAAGCTGCATATCCTCTCTGTAAGCCGTATCGACATACCTCTGCAGCTCTTCATCGCCATACACCGGATATCCCCGGTATCCGTCCTCTGCATCCTCATACGGCCGGCTCATCCACGCTGTTCTTCCCTGCGGAGAACCGTCCAGTATAATCTTATATCCGCCAATCTTAAGATGATTCCGGTATTGCTTCACATAGTCATGCTGCTCTGCCAGCTCCTTCGCGTTCTTCAAATCGGGATATCCCACAATATCCGCCAGAAGAATCCCTTCCTCTCCGGCCCGCGCCAGAAGCCGGAACCCGTCCTCCTTCATCAGACCGTCCTGGATTGTCGTAATGCCGTGGCTTAAATACACCACCTGCGCCTTTCGGATCCCTTCGAGCTCCTTCTCCGGATCCGGCGCCAGCATAGAGCCCGCTCTTCCGATAAACGCGCTTTCCTCCAGGTATCCGTCCGGCTCTCCATATCCGCTCACATCCCCTTCCTTCTCAGACATCCGTCCGATTCTTCCGCCCTCCGGATCCGGCGTATCCTTCGTAATTCCGAGCATCTGAAGTCCCATGCTGTTCACGACGCCCATATGCCCCGACGCATGGGATATCAGTACCGGATTCCTGCTAAAGCAGTCCAGATCCGATTTATCCGGCTGCCTGCCGTCCGGGAAGAAATTATGATCATAACCGAAGCCGATTATCCATTCCCTGTCCTTCACCTGATGCTTCACCCGATAATCCTCCAGCCTTGCGCATACGCTCTCCATATCGGTAAGCTCTGCAAGCGGCACCAGTCCCATCGTTGACGCCAGAGCCGTAATATGGCTGTGCGAATCCAAAAAAGCGGGCATCAGGCAGCGTCCCATCAGATCAACCATCCGGGTGGACACATCCTGATGCTTCATCACATCCTCTTCATTCCCGACTGCCCGGATCACCCCGTTCTCAACCAGCACTGCCTCCGCATACAGCGGATCCGACATCGTCAGGATTCTGCCTCCGTAATAAATTGTCTTACCCATAGATACGCCTCGCTTTCCGTAAGGCCGCCCTCCCCGTCCGCATCAGCAGCCTTTTTCTTAATTCTGCCCATAATCACGGTATCGAAACCATTCCCGGTTACATAATACCATTCTTGGTATTCGATTGCAAGGCGCTCTCCCGCAGCCGCCCGATATACTTTCTCTTGACAGTCTTTCAAAAAAGACCTATAATACAGATAGCCAATTAAGTTGAGTAACTAAACTAATTACATTCATTACCATGAAAGGTTGAGGTGCTATCATGAAGAACATTCCGGAAGTAAAATTAGGCATCATTGCCGTAAGCAGGGACTGCTTTCCCATGACGCTCTCCGCAAGCAGAAGAGCTGCCGTTGTGAAAGCATATGAAGAAAAAGGACTTTCTATCTATGAATGTCCTACAACTGTTGAGAATGAGTTACATATGAAGAAGGCGCTTGACGAGGTGAAGGAAGCCGGCTGCAACGCTCTGGTTGTATACCTGGGCAATTTCGGTCCTGAGACCTCCGAGACCCTGATTGCGAAGTATTTTAACGGTCCCGTTATGTATGCGGCGGCTGCCGAGGAAGCCGGAGACAGGCTGTTAGACGATCGCGGCGACGCATACTGCGGTATGCTCAACTGCAGCTACAATCTGAAGCTCCGCAATCTGAAGGCATATATTCCGGAGTATCCGGTCGGCACGCCTGCTGAAGTTGCCGGCATGATCGAGGAATTTATTCCGGTTGCCAGAGCGATCATCGGACTGAACAATCTGAAGATTATATCCTTCGGTCCGCGTCCGCAGGATTTCCTTGCCTGCAACGCCCCGATTAAGCAGCTTTATAATATCGGCGTAGAGATTGAAGAGAATTCGGAGCTGGATCTGTATGCGGCTTATCATGAGCATGCGGATGATCCCCGTATTCCGGATGTGATTAAGAGCATGGAAGCAGAGCTCGGAGAAGGCAACAAGATGCCCGGAATTCTTCCCAAGCTTGCGCAGTATGAGATCACGCTGCTTGACTGGGCCGAGGCTCACAAGGGTTCAAGAGATTATGTTGTATTCGCGAACAAGTGCTGGCCTTCCTTCCAGACTCAGTTCGGCTTCGTTCCGTGCTATGTGAACAGCCGTCTGACCGCGATGGGAATTCCGGTCTCCTGTGAGGTTGATATCTACGGCGCGTTAAGCGAGTATATCGGAACCTGCGTCAGCAACGACTGCGTGACTCTGCTTGATATCAACAACTCCGTTCCCGCGGATATGTATGCTTCCGAAATTGCGGGCAAGTATAACTATACGCTCAAGGATACCTTCATGGGCTTCCACTGCGGCAACACCCCGGCCTGCAAGCTGTCCTTCTGTTCCATGAAGAACCAGAAGATTATGGCGAGAAGCCTTGAACCGAATCAGGAGCCGAACATCACAAGAGGTACTCTTGAGGGAGACATTATCCCCGGCAAGATCACCTTCTACCGTCTGCAGAGCACATCCGACTCGAAGCTTGTCGCTTACATTGCGCAGGGCGAGGTTCTTCCGGTTGCGACCAGATCCTTCGGCGGCATCGGCGTATTCGCGATTCCGGAGATGGGACGCTTCTACCGCCACGTTCTGATCGAGGGCAATTACCCGCATCACGGCGCAGTTGCGTTCGGCAGCTACGGCAAGGCCCTGTACAGCGTATTCCGCTATCTCGGCGTAGAGAACATCGGCTTCAATCAGCCGAAGGGTATGCTGTATAAGACAGAGAACCCGTTCGCGTAAGATCGTTAAAAGATCGTTAACAGAACTTCGGACAGCCCTTACCCGGGCTGTCCGTTCATTTTCTCTGAAGCCTTCTTAAGCCGCTCCGGATCATTCACAATCTGACGGATATACTTCTCCGCCTGTTTCCTCGGCATCATAACCTGATGCCCGCAGCCCGCACACCGCATCCTGAAATCCATTCCCACCCGAAGGATCTCCCATTCATAGCTTCCGCACGGATGCTGCTTCTTCATTCTGACAACATCGCCGATCCGAATATCCATAGCCATCCTCCATTCCTTCCTGCCGGCTCCGTCCCCTGTTCAGACAGAGACCGCCTGCAATTCCTTAAGGATGTACTCAGTCTATCATAAACCTGCCATAATTTCAATTGATCTTGTTTTCCTGCAGGAAGCCGCGCATTCGCCCGGATTTTTCCTACATCACTGCGATGTACTGATACATCAAAACATAATGGCAGAAGCTTCCGCCCAAACAAAACAGATGGAAGACCTCATGAGAGCCGAAGTTCTTGTGCCTTGCGTTAAAGAGAGGAAGCTTCAGCGCGTAAATCACGCCGCCGGCCGTATAGATAATTCCTCCTGCAAGCAGCCAGGCGAACGCTGCTGAAGGCAGCGCATCCACAATCTTTGAGAAGGCCAGAACACAGGTCCAGCCCATTGCGATATAGATAACAGAGGAAACCCACTTCGGGCAATGAACCCAGAACAACGCCTGAAAGATTCCGAACAGCGCCATTCCCCAGATAATTGCGAGCAGGGTATATCCGACTGTGTCTCCCAGCGCAATTACGCACACGGGAGTATAGGTTCCCGCTATCAGCATATATATCATCATGTGATCCATCTTCTTAAGCCGGACATTCACCCGGTATCCGCCATCCACTCCATGATACAGGGAACTTGCGGAATACAGCAAAAACATTCCCATAAGGAATGCCGCCATCGCAAGAATATAAGCCGGTCCGCCTGCCGCAGCCCGAAGCAGGAGCGGCGGCGCGCCAATCACTGCCCCTGCGGCTCCGATCATGTGAGTAATCGCGCTTCCCGGCTCCTTCAATCCACGTTTCATCTCTGATACTGCCATAATAACCATCCTTTCCGCATACAAGCCTTTTCTTCCCTTATTGTATGACATACTTTTTAAAACTATAATAAATTTTTAAGAAATTTTATATGTAGTTTTCAAAACTATGTTATCTGTGTTTATATACTACACTATGTGTATACAGAATACAAGTAAAATTTTCTTAAGATTTTCTGTGGATTTACCTGTCAGGGGGCCTGCCCCCGTTCCGGAAGCAGGCCCCCTGTATCGGAAGCAGCCATATTCTGTTGCTTGTTCCTTATTCATAATATTTCATTCACTAACCTCATCGTGTAAATGGGATGGCCGCATATTTTCGGATATGTACGGATGTGCCGGCTCTTTACACGAAGGATTTCGGGGAATCTAAGATATATTATGCAGCTGCATCAATTCTGTGACTTCTTTTTCGCCAAACGGGGATGCCGCATTTCAATCCGCGGCATCCCCGTTAACGCTTCTGCGTGAATTAATCCTGTGCGTTTAATAAAAGCAGAGGATTCATGGTCTCATCTTCTTTCCAGACTTGAAAATACAGATTGCTCCCTTCGAGCGTATAATATCTGCTCGGCACCGCAATAACTCCGACAGAAGCTCCCGCCTCCACAAGATCTCCGCTCGTTACCGTCACGTCGGTCAGCTGGCCGTACACCAGAGTATAGCCGTCTCCAATGTCCATGGTCACGGTAATGCCTGTCACCGGATCATCTGCGACCTCCAGTACAATGCCCCGAGCCGCCGCCGTTACCGGAGTACCTGCCTCGGCTCCAATCAGAATCGCCGGATTCGTCCGGTAGGAATTTAACGTCGGATGATAGATCACATGATCCATACTGTAATTTAGAATCACATTTCCCTGAACCGGCCACAACAGTCCTTCGCTTTCCTGATAATGCAGAACGGAGGAATCCGTATTGATGACCGGCGTATCCAGACTGCCCGATACCTCGGCGGAAAGTTCGCCGTCAAAGGATGCGGAGCCGTCCGTATCCCCTGAATCCTCCATCTCCCCGTTCTGCCCCTGCGATGTATCGGGTCCATCATTCTGCCCCGGTTCGTCCGGAATATCCTTATCCTCACTGCCCGGATTCCTCTCCGCCTCCTCCTGCGTATCACCGGCGGGCGGATCCGTTGCCGGCGCCTGCGTTTCATTGACCGCGAACTCCTGATTTTCCGGGGTATTCCCAGCATCCCCGTATTCCGCGCCGTCCTCCGCGTCCGAATCCGCTGTGTATGGCAGCTCATTCAGGTCCACATAATTGTTTTCCTGCTTGTCCTCCCTCGTCAATGCAATCGTAATCGCAGCTGCAGCAGCAATCGTAATGACACCCGCGGATAATAACACATAGAAATTTCTCCTTGACCTTCTCAATGTTATCACCTTGCCTTTCCACTATTAAGACAGCGCGGGTTCATCCCGCTTTGCCGTCCTCTAAGTGTAGTTTCTCCGCAGGCATTATTTTTATACGGAGAGGATGAAAAATTAAAAGAAGGCAATTTTCACGACCCGGTCGATTTGTAATGACGCAGTCCAAATCTCCAGAACAGCAGGCACGGAATCAAAAAAAGCATTGCGGCAAGAGGAAGAAAGCGATACCATACATATTCTGCCCGATCGAACAGATATAACAGCGGATAATACTGGAACAGCGCATAGGGAATAACATAAGTACAGAACCGCAGAACCCATTTTCCATAGATACTGATCGGATATTTGCCGTGCTCTCTAGCCCCGTCCGTAAAAATATTCATAAATTCCAGACCCTCCAGCGTAAAGAAGCAGATTGCGGCATAGAGAATGAATAATCCGGAAAATACGGCAACCCCGCCGGCAATCATAAGCAGCAGCGTTATCCCTTTGGATACGTTCCACTCAACCGGACTGTTCAAAAGAGCGTAACACAGCATCACAACCGCCTGAACCAGCCGTCCGATCCTTGTGAATTCAATCTTAGACGCCAGTACCTGAAAAATCTCATTTCTCGGTCTCACCAGAATTCTGTCAAATTCTCCGTTCGCAATCGTGGAAGCGAATGTATCAAACCCGCGCACGAACATCTCCGCAATTGAGAAGGACATCAGCATAACGGAGAATGCAATCAGCACCTCGCTGAAGGTGAAGCCATCCACCTCATGGAACCGCTCAAGGATATAATACACGGTCAAAAACAAACCAAACGCAGTCAGAAACTGCCCGATTACAGTAAGCAGGAACGACAGCTTATACTGCATAACGCAGCGGATATGAACGGACAGATAATGTCCGTAAAGTCTGAGAGAATCTTTCATTATAATCATCAACCTTTCTGCGCGGCATGCCGCGCGTTCTTATCCGCCCTGCGCTGTCACACGCCGCAGCGCTCTCCTTGTCAGCAATACTCCGATAATGGTCAGTACAATTCCCCAAAACAATTGAAGCGCCGCGCGTTCATAGATTTCATTTCCTGTGATGTCTCCCCCATAGACGCGAAACGGCACATCAATCATGGCGGCAAAGGGAAGGAGTTCGAACAGTTCTCTGATATTCTCCGGCAAAAACGGGAGCGGAATCAGAGATCCGCCCAGAAAATCCGCAATTGTTGTGGCAACAACGCGTACTCCGAGTGTTGAGATTGTGTAAAACGCGCTGATATAAATCAGCATACAGAAAGAAACCGTAACCAGAAAGCCGAGTACCGCGGTAATCACGAACCAGAATCCTGCCTTAAAATCCGCCGGCAGCCCAATCCCGTACGGAGCGGGAAGCAGCGCGGCAACCAGAAGAATCGGCATACACCGCAGCACAGCTTTGGACAGACGGTTCGCCATGCTTCTTGTGAACCACATCGCGTAGATTCCGATTGGCCGCGCCAGCTCATAGGCAATATTCCCCTTTGTTATTGATTCAAAGATCTCGTTCTCAAAGAACCACGTCATATATAGAGCAAGCAGCGCCTGTCTCAGCCAGATATAAGAAGCCAGCGCGCCGAATCCCATCGGAAAGCTCTCCGGCGAGGCCTGAAAGAACGCTCTGTACGCCAGTATCTCAAGGCCTCCCCAGGCGAACTGCGTCGCGATCCCGGCAGCCGCGGCTGAACGATACTGCAGGGAGTTCACAAAACGAATCCGGAAGAAGGATAGATATTTCCTCATATGCCCCCCTAAATCTGATACGCCCGGTACAGCCGGGCTACGGTTTCGTCAATAGATACATTCGCTGCCGATATGTCGCGTAATTCAACATGAGAAGACAGGTATGCAATCACCTGTGATACGGGAATCCGTTCCGTATCCACCTCCAGCACCGCGTGAGACTGCCCTTTTGCCCCCTGCGCGCTCTGAATACTGACCGGCCGGATGCCGTCCGGAAGCTCCTGCAGCACTCCTGTATAGTCCAGCTCAACCCGCCGAAGCCCTCTGAACTGCTTCTTCATATCGGCAAGCGTCCCGTCAAGAAGGATCCTCCCCTTTCCGATTAACAGGATCCTGCTTGTGAGCGCTTCAATATCCTGCATATCATGCGTGGTCAATATCACGGTTGTCTGATGGGATCGATTGATTTCAAGAATAAAATTACGGACCGCAATCTTGGATACGGCATCTAAGCCGATTGTCGGCTCGTCCAGAAACAGCAGCTTCGGACTGTGAAGCAGGCTCGCCGCGATCTCGCAGCGCATCCTCTGGCCGAGCGAAAGCTGTCTGGCCGGGGTCTTTAGAATTTCGGAAAGGGCCAGAAGCTCCGTCATCTCCTCCAGATTCCTGCGGTAGCGCGCCGGCTCAACGGAATAGATATCCTTTAAAAGCTCAAAGGAATCAATGACCGGCACGTCCCACCAGAGTTGGGATCGCTGTCCGAATACGACGCCAATCTCCTTCACATGCGCCTTTCTTTCCTTCCACGGAACCCGTCCGTTAATGACGCAGGAGCCGGAATCCGGCGTTAAGATGCCGCTTAGAATCTTGATGGTACTGCTCTTCCCGGCGCCGTTCGGCCCGATATAGCCGACCATTTCTCCGTCGCCGATGGTAAATGAGATGTCGTCGAGCGCCCGAATGGTCTCATACCGCCGGTTAAACAGCGCCCTTACGGCCTGCGCGAATCCGGCATTCCGCCTTGCCACGCGAAAAGACTTCGAGATGTGTTCCACTGTAATCATGATGTTCCTCCTGGTAGTAATATCATCTGCGATATCTTGCCAAGCGATCTATCCCCTGGATTTTGCCAGGGAAACACAAAGCAAACGGATGAAGCCTCATCCTGTAAAGAAAAAGATCCCTCCCGCCCGGGAATGTCCCGTACAGGAAGGATCTTCAGTATAGCACCGTATTACCGGGCTGTCAACTTACATTGTTACCGTAACCTTATCCAGATGCCAGATATCCTTTACATATTCCTCAATGGTACGATCCGAAGAGAACTTGCCGCAGTGCGCCGTGTTGAGAATCGCCATCTTTGCCCAACGCCTTTCATCGCGGTAAGCCTTCTCAACCTCCTTCTGAGCAGCCTCATAGGAACGGAAATCCTTCAGGATGAAATACTGATCCGCTCTTTCATAGCCGTTCGACTCCAGCAGCGAATTATACAGCTCGCGGAACAGATCCGGATTCTCCGGCGAATAAAAGCCGTTAATCATCTGCGTCATGACAAGGCGGATATCCTGATCCGTATTATAAATCTCCTTCGGATTATATCCTCCGTTATTCTCATAATTAATGACCTCATCCGAACTCAGTCCAAAGATGAACGCATTCTCCTCTCCGACCTCTTCCACAATCTCGACATTCGCTCCGTCCATCGTACCAATCGTAACGGCTCCGTTCAGCATGAACTTCATATTGCCGGTTCCGGACGCCTCCTTGCTGGCCGTGGAAATCTGCTCCGATACATCGGCCGCCGCGAAGATCATCTCCGCATTCGATACCCTGTAATTCTCGATGAAGACCACCTTAATCTTGCCCTTAATGGAAGCGTCGTTATTCACCACGTCTCCCACACAGTTGATAAGCTTGATAATCGCCTTCGCCCTGCGGTATCCGGCGGACGCCTTGGCGCCGAAGATAAAGGTTCTCGGATAAAAATCCATATCCGGATGGCTCTTAATCTGATTGTACAGATGCATCACATGCATAATATTCAGCAGCTGTCTCTTATATTCGTGAAGCCTCTTCACCTGTACGTCAAAGATTGATCTCGGATCCACCTCAATTCCGTTATGTTCCTTGATATAAGCGGCAAGACGAACCTTATTCTGGTACTTGATATTCATGAACTCCTTCTGCGTCTTCAGATCATCCGCATATACGGCCAGCTCCTTCATATGCGGCAGATTCATAATCCAGTCGTCTCCGATCTTATCCGTTACCCATGCGGCGAGCAGCGGATTGCCGTGCAGAAGGAAACGTCTCTGCGTAATTCCGTTCGTCTTATTATTGAACTTCTCCGGCCAGAGCTCATAGAAATCCTTCAGCTCCTGATGCTTTAAAATCTCCGTATGCAGTCTGGCGACGCCGTTCACGGAGAAGCTTGC
>DVNP01000127.1 GCA_018714285.1 Candidatus Caccomorpha excrementavium
TATCGGACGTCTTGCGTTCAGACAGATGTTCGGAGCAGATGGATATGAGATCGTTGCGATTAACGATTTAACAAGCCCCAAGATGCTGGCTCACCTGTTAAAATATGATTCTGCTCAGGGCAGATATGCGAAGGCGGATACCGTTGAGGCGAAGGAGGATTCCATCGTAGTAGACGGCAAGGAGATCAAGATCTATGCAGAGAAGGATGCCAAGAATCTTCCGTGGGGAGAGATCGGCGTTGACGTAGTTCTTGAGTGCACCGGTTTCTATACCTCCAAGGCAAAGTCCCAGGCTCATATCGACGCAGGCGCGAAGAAGGTTGTTATCTCCGCTCCGGCTGGCAATGACCTGCCTACTATCGTATACAGCGTCAACGAGAAGACCTTAACACCGGAGGATACAATTATCTCCGCAGCTTCCTGTACGACGAACTGCCTTGCTCCTATGGCTGATACCCTGAACAAGCTGGCTCCCGTAGAGAAAGGCTTCATGACCACGATTCATGCTTACACCGGCGATCAGATGGTTCTGGACGGACCTCACAGAAAGGGCGACTTAAGAAGAGCCCGCGCAGCTGCCGTTAATATCGTTCCGAACTCCACCGGCGCAGCGAAGGCAATCGGACTTGTTATTCCCGAGCTGGCAGGCAAGCTGGACGGCTCCGCTCAGCGTGTTCCGGTTCCGACCGGTTCCACAACCGAGCTGGTTGCAGTTGTGAATAAGGAAGTTACCGTTGCTGACGTGAATGCCGCCATGAAGGCTGCGGCAAGCGCTTCATTCGGATATACCGAGGAAGAGCTGGTATCTTCTGATATCATCGGAATTACCTACGGTTCTTTATTCGACGCAACCCAGACCAAGGTTACGCCTCTTGAGAACGGCAAGACATTAGTTAAGGTTGTATCCTGGTATGACAATGAGAATTCTTATACCAGCCAGATGGTAAGAACCATTAAGTATTTTGCTGAATTAGCATAATTATTCTATGATCCATGGCGGGTCCGGTCTTTTTGGACCGGATCCGCTTTTTACATTCTGTATCGTATCGAAAGGAGTAATTTTTCATGCTGAACAAGAAGTCAATTGATGATATTAATGTAAAAGGCAAGAGAGTCCTGGTCAGATGTGATTTTAACGTTCCGCTGCAGGACGGGAAGATAACGGACGAGAACCGTCTGGTTGCCGCGCTGCCCACAATTAAGAAGCTGGTAAATGACGGCGGCAGGGTTATTCTGTGCTCTCATCTGGGCAAGCCGAAGGGAGAGCCGAAGCCCGAATTGTCTCTGGCTCCGGTAGCGGCGCGTTTAAGCGAGCTGTTGGGACAGCCTGTGAAGTTCGCGGCGGATCCTGAGGTTGTGGGACCGAATGCGCGGGCGGCTGTGGCAGAGATGAAGGACGGCGATATTGTACTGCTTGAGAATACCCGTTACAGGGCAGAGGAGACCAAGAACGGCGAGGCGTTCTCGAAGGATCTTGCTTCTCTGTGCGACGTCTTCGTAGACGATGCGTTCGGTACGGCGCACAGGGCGCACTGCTCGAATGTCGGCGTTACGAAGTATGTCGAGACCTCTGTGGTAGGTTATCTGATGCAGAAGGAGATTGATTTCCTCGGCAACGCGGTGAATAATCCGGTCAGGCCGTTCGTGGCGATCCTGGGCGGTTCCAAGGTGTCCTCCAAGATCTCCGTTATCAACAACCTGCTTGACAAGGTGGATACCCTGATCATCGGCGGCGGCATGGCATATACCTTCATGAAGGCGCTCGGCGAGGAAGTCGGCAAGTCTCTTCTTGAGCCTGATTACATCGACTACGCGAAGGAGATGATGGAGAAGGCAAAGGCGAAGGGCGTTAAGCTTCTGATTCCGATTGATACGGTTGTCGCCAAGGAGTTCTCCAACGATGTTCCTTTCCATACGGTAGGCCGCGGCGGGATCGCTCCGGACGAGGAAGGCCTTGATATCGGAGAAGAGACCCGCAAGCTGTATGCGGATGCGATTAAGGGTGCGAAGACCGTTGTATGGAACGGACCGATGGGCGTATTCGAGATGTCCAACTTCGCAGCAGGAACGATTGCGATTGCGCAGGCTCTGGCAGAACTTGAGGGCGCTACCACGATTATCGGCGGCGGAGATTCCGCGGCGGCGGTTAACATCCTTGGCTTCGGCGATAAGATGACCCATATCTCCACAGGCGGCGGCGCTTCCCTTGAGTTCCTTGAGGGCAAGGAGCTTCCGGGTGTTGCGGCAGCCAACGATAAGTAAGAAAGGAAGATTAGAATGCGCAGAAAGATTATTGCAGGCAACTGGAAGATGAACAAGACTCCCAGTGAAGCCGTTAAATTAATAGAAGAGTTAAAGCCTCTGGTTGCGAATGACGATGTGGACGTTGTATTCTGCGTTCCGGCCGTGGATCTGGTTCCGGCGATTGAGGCCGTGAAGGGTACGAACATCGCGATCGGCGCCGAGAATATGTATTTTCAGGAGAGCGGCGCGTATACCGGAGAGATTTCCCCGAATATGCTGACCGATATCGGCGTTAAGTACGTGATTATCGGACATTCCGAGAGGCGCGAGTACTTTGCGGAGACGGACGAGACCGTGAACAAGAAGGTCCTGAAGGCGTTCGAGCACGGCATCACCCCGATCATCTGCTGCGGAGAGTCTCTGACTCAGAGGGAGCAGGGAATTACGATCGACTGGATCCGCCAGCAGATCAAGATCGCGTTTTTGAATGTTACTTCCGCTCAGGCAAAGGAAGCGGTAATTGCTTACGAGCCGATCTGGGCAATCGGAACCGGCAAGGTTGCGACCTCAGAGCAGGCAGAGGAAGTATGCGCGGCTATCCGCGCCTGCATCGCCGAGATCTTTGATGATACGACCGCGGAAGCGATTCGTATCCAGTACGGCGGAAGCGTATCCGCGTCCAGCGCTCCGGAGCTGTTCGCAATGCCGAACATCGACGGCGGCCTGGTCGGCGGCGCAAGCTTAAAGCCTGACTTCGGCAAGATTGTAAATTATAATAAATAATCAGAACGGACAGACAATCTTGGATGGGGTCCATAGCTCCATCCAAGATTTTTGTGTATAATATGGAATGACGGTTCGTGGCGGACATAAATGCGGGAGGATACAGACATGATAAAAAGAGCGGATCAGAATTATATAGCGGCAAAATATCCGTCAGGCAGTATGTTTCTGGAGTGGGGGAAAAAGAAGAAGGGTTACATTGCCATGTGGGTGATCACCCTGATTGTGGCGCTGATCCTTGCGGGGCCGATTATCAGCAGTGTCATGGCTCTTTCTGTTTATATAGCGGAAGGCAACAACGAAATGATCATTATGGGGAGTATTATGCTGCTGCTTATGATAGCAATCCTGGCGGCGCTTATTTTTACCTCCGTTACTTTGACAAGGCGCAGAGTTCAGTCAGGAAAGGATTATATGGAACCGATTCGTAAGCGTTATCCCTACTATACGGAGCAGCAGTTAAGGGAATGCGACCGCCAGATCTGCTCGGGCGGGGGAATCTTCCTGCGGGATGATACCGGCGTGCAGGGAAGAGGCGATATGATCCTGACGCAGGACTGGATTAAGCTTCCGTCCGATGAGCTGCTTTATATGGAGGATATCTGCGCAGCCTATTATTCTCCGAACTTTAACGGAACGAGCGCAAGCTATCTGGTTCTGCTTGACAAAAGGAAGAGAATTACCGGCCTGATATTTGGCAAATATGAGATTGACAGCGTAATTTCTGTGATTCAGAAGAGGAATCCATGGATTTTTACCGACCGGAATATTCAGGTAAACGGAAGGACTCTGAAGCTTCCGAAGGAGGCGGAGCTTGTGGTGGCCGAATACGAGAAGCGGAAGAGAAATGTTTTTGTATAATATGGGAAGCCCTTGCCGGGGGGAACAAATCATGCTATAATAGAGCCATGGAATCTGTGTCCGCGCTGCTGTCACAGATTCGGCCATTGAATGAGTAAATAATAAGGCTGCAGCCGCATGGGGCGCAGAGAAGCGGAAAGGATCGGAACATATGATTCCGGACGGGCTTTGTCTGCAATGCGGCCGCAGATTTGAGATATGAGGGAAGCGGCGCAGAAATGGAGGAAAATATGAGTAAGAGACCTACGGTATTAATGATTCTGGACGGGTACGGACTGAACGACAGGGAGGAAGGGAATGCGATTAAGCAGGCGAAGACTCCAGTTATGGATCGGTTAATGGCAGAGTACCCGTTCGTGAAGGGATATGCCTCCGGTATGGCAGTCGGTCTCCCGGACGGGCAGATGGGGAATTCCGAGGTCGGCCATCTGAATATGGGAGCAGGCCGTATTGTATATCAGGAGTTGACCCGAATCTCCAAGGAGATTGCCGACGGGGACTTCTTTCAGAACCCGGCGCTTCTTGCGGCGATTGAGAACTGCAAAAAGAATGACAGCGCGCTTCATCTGTACGGCCTTCTGTCCGACGGCGGCGTGCACAGCCATATCACGCACCTGTTCGGACTGCTTGAGCTGGCGAAGAGAAACGGCCTTGAGAAGGTATTCGTTCATGCCTTCCTGGACGGAAGGGATACGGCTCCGACCTCAGGCAAGGGATTCATGGAAGAGCTGGAAGCGAAGATGGCGGAGCTTGGCGCCGGCCGGATTGCTTCGGTAATGGGCCGTTACTATGTCATGGATCGGGATAACCGCTGGGACAGAGTGGAGAAGGCATACAGCGCGCTGGTATACGGAGAGGGAATTCTGACGGAGAACGCCATAGAGGCGGTTGCCGAATCCTATGAGAAGGATGTAACGGACGAGTTCGTCGTACCTACGGTTGTGACAAAGAACGGAGCGCCGATTGGCACGATTCGGGAGAATGATTCCGTTATTTTCTATAATTTCCGTCCGGATCGCGCAAGAGAGATTTCGAGAGCCTTCTGCTGCGATGATTTCGCGGGCTTTGAAAGAAGATACGGAAGATTCCCGTTAACCTATGTCTGCTTCTCGGATTATGATCCTACCATTCCGAATAAGCTGGTTGCTTTTGAGAAGATTCATCTGAATAATACCTTCGGCGAGTATCTGGCCGCTCACCATATGACACAGGCCAGAATTGCCGAGACAGAGAAGTACGCGCATGTTACTTTCTTCTTCAACGGCGGCGTTGAGAAGCCGAATGAGGGCGAGGACAGAATTCTGGTCAATTCCCCGAAGGTGGCAACCTATGATCTTCAGCCGGAGATGAGCGCGTATCAGGTTGCGGACAAGCTGGTGGAGGCGATTACCTCCGGAAAGTATGATGTGATTATCATCAACTTTGCGAATCCGGACATGGTCGGACACACCGGCGTCCTTCCGGCGGCGGTTAAGGCGATAGAGACTGTGGATGAATGTGTGGGCAAGGCGGTAGACGCGCTGCTGTCCGTGGACGGCCAGATGTTCATCTGCGCAGATCACGGCAATGCCGAGCAATTGATTGATTATGAGACGAAGGAGCCCTTCACGGCGCATACGACGAATCCGGTTCCGTTCCTGCTGATTAATTATGATAAGGATTATACCTTACGGGAGGGCGGATGCCTTGCGGATATTGTTCCTACCATGATTGAGATGATGGGAATGGAGCAGCCGGCCGAGATGACGGGCAAGTCTCTTCTTATAAAGAAATAAGCTTTCTGCTTATATCAATCACAGATCCGCTTCCCGGCTAAGCCGGGGGGCAATAAGTTGACGGAAAGGAGTCTACTATGAAACAATTCGAAAGACGGCTGGTATCGGGAATTATGATTGCCGGAATGACGGTTATGATGCTGCCGGCAGCAGGAGTTCAGGCGGCGCAGGCCGGTACGGAAGCTGCGGCATACCGCAGCGCGGCTGCCGCGGCCCGGGTTACGGATTTCTTCGGGGAAAGAGAGCATGCGGAGCTGACCTATGAAGAGATGGAGGCGGCCTATTATCACTATGATCCAACCGAATTCATGGAAGGACTGGACGAGCTTCTGCTGCTTGCCGGTGAAGAGGAGAACGGACAGGCTGTTATTGATCAGTATGAGGCTCTGAAGGATGAGTACACCGAAGCGATCACCCTGGTCTATATCGCGAGCAACGCTTCTCAGAGGGATGTGACGGATTCCCAGTGGGCTGCGGAATATATGTATGTGAACGGGACGGTTACACAGATGAGCGATGAGTTCTGCATTACGGTCAGAGATGCTCTGCAGCAGCCGGGCGGAGAGGCGCTCGCTGACTATATGGGCGAGGATCTGGCGGCGGAATTCGCAGAATATGAGGAGATGACTCAGGAGCAGTTCGCGTATTCCGAAGAGCAGAGTGCGCTTGTGCTGGAGTACCACACAAGACAGTCCCAGGCGGCATATCTTACGGTTCTGGTGAACGGAGAGGAGATGAATCAGACAGAGCTGACGGATGCCTATCTGGCAGGAGATCTGGATGATATTGCCTTCCTGGCGGCTGCGTCAGAGCTTGAAAAGGCGCAGAATGAATATCTGGGCGAGATTTATCTGGAGCTGGTAGAGCTGAGAAAAGATCTGGCGGAGCTGATGGGGTATGATAATTACGGCGATCTGATGTATGAGAGCTATGGCCGGGATTATACCCAGGAGAGCATTCAGGAATTCGCCGATGCGGTCAAGGAATCCCTTGTAGAGCCTTATATCGGCCTGCAGCGCCTGATTGATCCGATGGCCGCCTGCCTGAACCAGGCATATCCGTATCAGGAGGTATTCGATATTATGGTCGAATATCTGCCTGAAATCTCTACGGAATTAGAGGAATCATTCCAGTATCTGCTTCGGAATGAGCTGTATGATCTGGAGTACTCCGAAACCAAGACAACCGGAGCTTATACCGCTCCGCTGATGGAATACGGAGCCGCTTATATCTATATGTAGCCAATCGGCAACGCATATGATTTTTCTGGAAGTCTGATTCATGAGTTTGGACATTTCAACGCATTCTATCATAATGAGATAGAATGGTATGAATCCATGAATCTGGATATTGCCGAAGTACATTCTCAGGGACTTGAGGCCCTGTTCCTGAATTATTATGATTCGATCTTCGGAGACGAAGCTCAGACCATGAGGGAGTTTGTTCTGATGAATCTCCTGGCAGCCTGTATTCAGGGCTGTTTAGTGAATGAGCTGGAGACCTATGTCTACGCGACCGAGGATGTTACGCTGGAGCAGATTAATACGAAGTTCATGGAGCTCGCGAAGGATTACGGCCTTGTGGATGAAACGAACCCGAACACAGAGCTGTATACCTGGTGCTCGATCCCTCATCTGTTCCAGTCTCCCTGCTACTATATCAGCTATGCGACCTCTGTTGCGGCAGCGTTCGAGATCTGGGAGCTGTCCCTTCAGGATTATGAGGAAGCGGCGGATGCATATCTGCTGTTCACCTCGTACGGATTTGAGAGCGGATATCTGGATACTCTTGAGCAGGCCGGACTCGGCAATCCCCTGGATGCGGAAAGTGTCGCAGGCATCGGAAATGCGATGATGGAATATTTTGACATTGAGAACCGTCTGGAAGCTCTGTACGGAGGCGGAACCGGTGCCGGCGAAGAGGAAGAGACCGAAGAGACCGAAAGCGGGACAGAAGCGGATCCGGATGATCCGGTGGAGGAAGAGCCTGCGTATAAGCAGTGCTATATCCGTTCCGGAGACAGCTTAAGCAAGATCGGACAGCGCTATCAGACGGACTGGAGAGAGATAGCCAGCCTGAACGGTCTGGAAGCGCCTTATCGGATCTATGCGGGCGATACCCTGCTGCTTCCGGAGGATGCCGTAATTCAGCCGGAGACCTATACGGTTCAGGCGGGCGATACGCTTGGGAAGATTGCCGCGAAGCTCGGTATGGACTGGAGAATTCTGGCCGAACAGCTTGGACTGGAGGCTCCTTATACAATTTATGCGGGAGAGGTACTGACATTTACATATTAATCATCTTTATTAAGAGAGGGATGCGTCCGGCGCGGAAGCATCCCTCTTTTTGAGTGCGCATTTCTTTTATTCGGCCCTTTTATTCAGCAGAGCCTCTTCGAGCTGAATAATCTGTGTCTGCCCGATCTGCAGTTCTTTCTCAAGCCGGATTCGCAGAAGCTCCCGATCCATAAAATGCAGCA
>DVNP01000002.1 GCA_018714285.1 Candidatus Caccomorpha excrementavium
GTATCCGCCGGTTCCATGATCATGTGCCCGATTTCTCCCGCAGCGCCCATGCTGCCTGCCCGAATCCTGCCGCCCAGAATCACGCCTCCTCCGACACCGGTTCCCAGCGTAACCATAACCACATCGGAAAATCCGCGTCCGCCGCCGCGCCACATCTCTCCGAGCGCAGCCACATTCGCATCATTGGCCGCTTCTACCGTAAGTCCGGTCAGTTCTTCCATAATCGTCTTAATATTAATCGTTCCCCATCCGAGGTTCGCGCACTGATGAACGGTCCCGTCCGCGCCGACCGGACCCGGAACTCCCAGCCCGACACCCGCGACCTCTTCCCTGGCGATCCCCTGCTTCTTCATCTTATCCGCAATCGTATCCGCGACATCCTGCGGAATCCTGCCGCCCTTCTCTTCTTTTCTGGTTGGGATCTCCCATTTGTCCAACAGCTCGCCTTCCGCCGTAAATAACCCGCACTTAATGCTGGTTCCACCGATATCAATTCCAAAAGAATACTTTTTCATAAGAATCCTCCACCGTTATTTTATTAAAAGGGTTTCTTTTTCATAAGATTGCTCGTTACCCGGTTATAAAGCTCCTGTGCCGCGTTATACCCCATCTTCTTCTGACGGTAATTCACCGCAGCCGATTCACAGATAATGGCCAGATTCCTGCCCGGTCTGATCGGAATGGAATGGCAGACCACCTTGTTGCCGAGGAATTCCGTATACTGCTCCTCCAGCCCCAGCCTGTCATACTCTCTGTCCTTATCCCATTCCTCCAGCTTAATCACCAGATCAATTGACTGTGTATTTTTCACGCTCTCAACGCCAAAAAGCGTCTTAACATCAATAATTCCAATTCCTCGCAGCTCGATAAAATGCCTTGTAATATCCGGCGCGGTTCCGATCAGCGTCTCATCGCTCACCTTCTTAATCTCTACCACATCATCCGTCACCAGACGGTGTCCCCGCTTAATCAGCTCAAGAGCCGCTTCACTCTTGCCGATGCCGCTCTCTCCCATAATCAGGATTCCTTCACCGTACACGTCCACCAGAACGCCATGAATCGATATTCTGGGCGCCAGCTCCACCTTCAGCCAGCGGATCGCCTCCGATACGAACGACGAGGTTGACTTGGCGGTCCGGAATATCGGAACCTGCATCTGAACCGCAATCCGCCTGAAATCATCCGTTACCTCGATTCCGCGGCAGAATACAATACAGGGTATCTTAAAGCTCATCAGCTTGGTCAGAATTCCGATCCCGTGATCCTTTTCCATCTTCTGCATATAAGCATGCTCTACATTTCCGATTACCTGTACCCTGTCCGAGTCAAAATAATCGAAGAAGCCGGCCAGCTGCAGGGCGGGACGGTTCACGTCCGGCTGAGTAATCTGGATTTCATCAATATTGATCTCCGGCGTACAGTTCTCAAGCGACATTTTCTCTACTAATTTTGTTAAAGCAACCGTATACATACGCACATCCCCTTGGCATTATTGGGCTTTCCATACCAGGCCCGTCTGCCTTTATTGTATCACATCACCGGACAGACTTCAACCGACAAAACGGTTTCTTATTCTGTCTCCTCATTATGAAAAAAAGCGTAGACCTGCTCGGCAGCCCTCCGGTTCATGGAAGGAACCGCCGCCAGATCCTCAACGGAAGCATTCCGGATGGCCTCGAGCGACTGGTAATGCTTCATCAGCTCCCGTCTTCGGGTCTCGCCGACTCCGCTGATATCATCCAGCACGGACTTCACCTGTGATTTCCCGCGCAGGGAACGGTGATACTCAATCGCGAACCGGTGCGTCTCATCCTGAATCCGGGTAATCAGCCGAAATCCCTCGCTCTGCGTGTCAATCGGAATCTCTTTATTCTTATAATATAAGCCCCTTGTTCTGTGATTGTCATCCTTCACCATTCCGCAGACCGGGATATCCATATTCAGCTCCGAAAGCACCTGCTGCGCGACATTAACCTGTCCGCGCCCGCCATCCATCATAATCAAATCCGGATATCTCGTAAAGCTTCCCGTCGATGCGTCCAGCCCCTTGCCGGCAAGCTCCTCCTCTTCGCGCTTTCCGTGAAGGAAGCGCCTCGTAAGCACCTCCCGCATGCTGGCATAATCATCCGGCCCCTTAACCGATCGAATCCGGAACTTCCGGTAATCGTTCCGCCTGGGCCGCCCCTTCTCATATACCACCATCGAACCGACCGACTCGAAGCCGTTGATATTCGAAATATCATACGCCTCAATCCGGTATAGTCCCGGAAGCGCAATCCAGTCCGCAATCTGCTTCATCGCCCCGGTCGTCCGGGCCTCCTCCCGCATAATCTTCTCCGCATCCTGTAAAAGCACAAGAGACGCGTTTTGCTCTGCCAGCTCAACCATTCTCTCCTTGCTTCCCTTCTTCGGAACCCTGAAATGAACCCGGGCGCCTTTCCTGGCCGACAGCCACCGGGCTATCAGCTCTTCCTCCTCAATCGGTTCGGACAGCAGAATCTCCCTCGGAATATAAGGAGTTCCCGCATAGAACTGCTTAACGAAGCTGGTCATAATCTCCGTCCTCGTTTCGCTGTCCACACCTGTCAGATGAAAATGCTCCCTTCCTATCATCTTTCCTTCTCTAACGAAGAATACCTGAGCAACCGCCTCATCTCCCGTACTGGCAATCGCAATAATATCCCGTTCCGACGTATCGGTATTCGACGCGTCCTGCTTCTGCGCGAACTTCTTTACATTGAGCAAAAGGTCGCGGACTTCCGCGGCCTTTTCAAATTCCAGATTCCCGGATGCTTCCTTCATCTGCGCCTCAAGCATTTTTATAACAGGAGAATAATTCCCGTTCAAAAACTCAATCACCTGAGCAATGGACGCGCGGTATTCCTCCTGTGTAATATATCCCATACAGGGAGCCTTGCACTGCCTGATGTGATAATACAGGCACGGCCGTCCCTCCCCGATATCCTTCGGCAGATTCTTCTCACAGCTTCTGACATGGTACAGCTTCCTTAAAAGCTCCAGAACCTCCTTAAGCGCCCCCGCGCTTGTATACGGCCCAAAATACTTCGCCTTGTCTCTTCCCTGCGTTCTTGCCATCATCACGCGCGGATACGCCTCATTGACCGTAACCTTAATATAAGGATATCCCTTGTCATCCTTCAGCATGGTATTATACTTCGGACGGTTCTCCTTAATCAGATTACATTCCAGCACCAGAGCTTCCATCTCAGATGTTACGACAATATATTCAAAATGATCAATCTTCGCGACCATCTTCTGAATCTTCGGCGAAAGATTGCGGCTGATCTGAAAATACTGCCTGACTCGGTTCTTCAGGCTGACCGCCTTGCCGACATACAGGATCACATCGTCCCGATCCCGCATGATATATACGCCGGGCTTTGCCGGCAGCTTCTTTAATTCCTCTTCAATATCAAACATTACGGCTCTTCACCTCATTGAAGATACTCATGAACTCCTTGCCGGTAATCGTCTCCTTATCAATCAGGTAAGCCGCTACCGCATCCAGTACATCCAGATTCCCGGCAATCATGGTCTTTGCCTTTTCATAGCACTGTCCAAGTATGTTTAGAACCTCATGATCAATCTCCGCGGCTGTCTCGTCCGCGCAATTCATTACCGGTCTTCCGTCCAGATACCGGTTCTCCACCGATTCCAGTCCCATCAGTCCGAACTTATCAGACATACCGTACTGCGTAACCATGGCTCTCGCCAGCGCAGTCGCTCTTTCAATATCATTGGACGCGCCCGTCGTTACAGAAGAGAAAACAATCTCCTCGGCAGCTCGTCCTCCGTAAAGAGTAATAATACGAGTCAGCAGCTCGTCCTTGCTCATCAGATACTTTTCTTCCTCCGGAACCTGCATCGTATAACCGAGCGACCCCATGGTTCTCGGAACAATCGTAATCTTCTGAACCGGCTCCGCATTCTTCTCAAGCGCGGTGATCAGAGCGTGTCCAACCTCATGATAAGCCACAATCTTCTTCTCCTCTTTCCCAAGAATCCGATCTTTCTTCTCCTTGCCGGCAATAACCATTTCAACCGATTCGAACAGATCGTCCTGAGTAACGACGGTTCTTCCTCTCTTAACGGCAAGAATTGCCGCCTCATTAATAATATTAGCCAGATCGGATCCGACCGCGCCCGAAGTCGCCAGCGCAATTGCCTCCAGATCGACGGAATCGTGCATCAGCACATTCTTTGCATGTACCTT
>DVNP01000014.1 GCA_018714285.1 Candidatus Caccomorpha excrementavium
CAGAATATCCATCATCTCCATCGAGATATCAAGCTGCGCCGCGCTCGGCTTTCCTCTTGACATATCAAGCTTAAGGCCAAGCGCCTTTGCTTCCTCATATTCGGCCTCAAGCCTGGACTTTAATGCTAACAGTTCTTCTCTACTCCGTTCTTTATAAGCAGACATAATTCCCTCCTGAATTCGTAATATACTTTACTTCATTAAAGCGTCAACATTTTTGAGATTTATTGTATGCCACATTGATTCATTTTGCAAGAGGGAATTTTATTTTCTGCGCAATTTTTCAAAAAAATATAACAAACTCAGGTTAATGAACAGATTTCAGCACCAATATAATCCGTCAGCGCCCGTGCCTTCAGCTTCAGCTGACAGCCGCGGACTCCCGCGCTGATTGTAATTTCCTCCTGATCCCGGATACTCTCATCAAAATAGACCGGATACTTTTTCTTCATTCCCACCGGGGAACAACCGCCCCGGATATACCCGGTCAGCCCCGGCAGCTCCTTTACGTGAACCATCTCGATCTTTTTATCTCCAACTGCCGCGGCAGCCTTCTTCAGATTAATCTCTTCTGCCGCAGGAATGCAGAATACCATGATTCCTTTCTTTTCTCCCCGCGCCACCAGCGTCTTGAAAACCTGCCTGACCGGGATTCCGATCTGCTCTGCCACATGGACGCCTGCCAGATTATTCTCATCTGCCTCATACTCCAGCGTTTCGTAAGGAATCCCTGCTCTATCCAGCAGCCGCATCGCATTCGTCTTATTCATCCGCCACTCCTCCTGTCCCGGCCACCTGCTCATACAGCGGCTTCCGTATCTTCTTTCTTGTAATCTCCACCAGATTCAGAGCCGTCATATCGACAAACCTTGTCTGAATCGGATCTTCGCGGAATAACGTCTCAAGAAGTCCTTTTAATTCCTCCCGCATGGCTCTGTCTGTCATATCAATGAAATCTACCAGGATAATCCCGGACAGATTACGCAATCTGATCTGCCTTGCAATCTCTGCGGCAGCCTCCAGATTCACCCTCCGGAAGGTTTCCTGTACATTTTTTTTCCCTTCTGTTGCCCTGCCTGTATTCACGTCAATGACAGTCAGCGCTTCCGTAGGCTGAATTACGATATTTCCTCCGCATTTCAGCCATACCTTCTGTTTCAGGGCTTCAGAGAGCTTGTGGGAAATGCCGTACAGACTTTCCAGCGATGGCACACAATCCCTGTGCAGTCTCAGCTTTCCCGTGTTTTCAGGCTGATATTCCTCAAGATATCCGGCAATCTGGCGATAGAGCTCTTCATCATCCGTAAGAATCTCATCCACCTCCGAATCATAGCTGTCCCGCAGCGCGCACAGATAAGGCTGCGGCGCCTGATATACGCACGAAAAACAGGTTCTCATCCTTCCATGGTTTTGAATCCTTTCATAGAGACTGCGCAGAGCGACAAGCTCATTCCTGAATGACTCTTCTCCTGCCGTCCGCGCATTGGTACGGATAATGTATCCGAAGCCTTCTCCCGTATATTCCTCCGCAATGGCCTTAAGCATAAGCCGTTCTTCCCCGTCCGGTATCTTAGAAGACACTCCGGTTCCGGTAAGTCCGTGAACCAGTACCGCATACCGGCCGGTCAGATTCAGCTTTCCGGTCAGCACAGGGGCCTTTGTCTTCACCGCTTCCTTTGCCACCTGGACAAGCAGCTCGTCTCCGATTCGAAGCCCGCGGCCGCCCGGACTTACAAGAATCGGAGATTCCTTCTCCTCCATGGAGTAATATCCCATTCTTCCGCCCGCAATTTCAATAAAGGCCGCGTTAATCGTTTTGACGATATTTTTCACCCTGCCCACATAGATATTTCCAAGAATTCCGTCATTCGCTGCCGGATCTGCCTGAATCTGAATCAGGGTCTGATCCTGCATCCAGGCAGAGAGAATCTGCTCCCCACGTCTTATCATAATCCAACGCTTCATCTTCTTCTCCTTATGGTATCAGCGCCTCGAAACGCTGTGTAAGGGCGCTTCTCCTGTATATCTGGAGGCGGTGAATCTGCCAGGCGAACCGGTCAAAGGAAAGTTCCGCAGACTCGCTGAATGCTTCGATTACAAGCTCCGGCTTCAGATTCTGCGTACTCCCCGCCGCAGTTCGCAGGAATACGGTCAGTCCGTTCTGATACCGCTCCATACAGCTGTCCGGATAAGCATCGCTGCCGGGGAAGGCATATTCATAAATCATAGGACGAATATCCGTCTCCTTATCCCCGCTTTTGGATTTTTTCAGAACAGATATGGTCTTTGCTGCCATAAAATCTCTGAACTTATCCTTCCATTCCTGATTCTCAAGTCCAGTCTGATACCCATCCTTTAACGAAACCAGATAATCTGCCGCGGCTACGGCCGACATTGCATTCTCCCTGCGCGTATTCGGCGGCGTCTCCGGAAGGATTCTGCACGCGCTTACCCGAATTCCTTCCGCCATAACCGCATTCAGCCGCTCTGTCATAATCTCCGGCGAATCACAGCTGTGCAGCTCGACATCCAGATATTCCGCGTCGGAAGTCAGACCCACTCCAAGAGGGGAGGCAAAGGACATAAGCTGATGGGGAGAATATCCCCTGGAATACGCGACATCCAATCCCGCCCTCCGGACTGCCTTCTGGAAATAACGCATGACATCCAGATGTCCGATAAATTTAAGAATCCCATATTTACAAAACCGGATTCTAAGCGTCATACCCTTCATCCCCCTTTCTTTCCTCAAAACAGACCCCTCCGCCGTATACCCTGGCTCCGCACCCGCTGCAGGCTCTCCTGCAGTTCGGCGTCACCTTCTCCTCTTTCGCGCGATTATATTCTCTGATGAAGAATTCCTTCGTAACACCCGCGTCAATAAAATCCCATGGCAGTCTTTCGCCCAAATCCCGTTCTCTGTGAATATAAAAACCAATCTCCGCGTCATTTTCTTCAAATGCCTCCATCCAGAGGTCGAACCGGAAATACTCGGACCATGAATCATAAAGACAGCCCTTCCGGTAAGCGCTGCAGATTACCTGTGAAAGCCTGCGATCTCCCCGCGCAAAGACGCCTTCCAGAACGGAAAGATTTGCATCATGCCAGTTATAGCGGATACTCTTATAATTCAGCTGCTCCTTTAATTTCTGACGCAGAAGATCCTTCTTCTCCAGATATTCCTCTGCGGTATCCATCCTGGCCCACTGGAACGGAGTGAACGGCTTGGGAACGAAGAAGGAGGTGCTTGCCGTTATGCTGACTCTTCCATTGCGCCTGTCTTTCGGAATCGCATAATACTCTCTTGCAATTTTATCCGCCAGTACGGCGATTCCTTCAATATCTTCCGCGTTTTCTGTCGGAAGCCCCAGCATAAAGTAGAGCTTGACCTTGTTCCATCCGCCCCGGAATGCTTCCGCGGCGCCCTTAAGAATCGACTCTTCATCAAGTCCCTTATTAATGACATCTCTCAGCCGCTGAGATCCTGCCTCCGGGGCAAAGGTAAGGCTTGATTTCCGGATATCCTGTACCTTACTCATCACATCAAGGGCAAATGCGTCAATCCGCAGGGATGGAAGCGAGATATTCACTCCCCTGCTTCCGAATTCTTCAATCAGATAATATACCAGTTCCGCCAGTCCGGAATAATCGCTCGAGCTGAGGGAGCTTAACGAAATCTCCTCCTGCCCGGTCGCGCGCAGCATGGCAGCCGCCATCCTCTTTAGATAATTCACATCACGCTCCCGAATCGGGCGATAAATCATCCCTGCCTGACAGAAGCGGCAGCCGCGGATACACCCTCTCTGAATCTCAAGCACTACCCGGTCCTGAACGGGCTTTATATACGGCACAAGAGGCTTTTCCGGATAATACGTATCCGACAGATTCATCTCTGCCTGCTTGCGGATTACCTCCTGCGCATTCGGATTATTCGGAACAAAGGATCGGATCGTATGATCCGGATTATATTCCACATCATAAAAGGAAGGAACATAGATTCCCTCAATCCGGGCAATCCGTTCCAGATAATCCCGCCGCGATCCGCCCGCTCTTTTATTCTCCTTATATTCGTCCAGAACCCTGTCATATACTGTCTCTCCTTCTCCGATATAGAAGCAGTCGAAGAAATCGGCAATCGGCTCCGGATTATAGGCGCAGGGTCCCCCGCCGATTACAATAGGATCATTCTCCGTCCGATCCTTTGAAAAGAGAGGAATTCCCGACAGATCCAGGATCTGAAGCACATTGGTATAACACATCTCATATTGAAGCGTAATTCCCAGAAAATCAAACTCCTTTACCGGATCCTGGGATTCCAGCGCGAATAAGGGAATTTTCTTCTCGCGAAGAATCGCATCCAGATCTACCCATGGCGAATACACCCGTTCGCAGTACGTATCCTCCCTTTGATTAAACATATCATACAGAATCTGAATTCCGAGATGAGACATTCCGACTTCGTACACGTCCGGGAAGCACATCGCGAAACGTATCTCTACCTCTTTCGGGTCCTTCATGACCGCATTTACCTCACCCCCGATATAGCGGGCTGGTTTGTCTACTTTTAACAAAATTTCATCGCTTAAAGCTAGTTTTTTCATATTAAAACACCTTTGTTTTTGTGCAACTTATACAAACACAATTTTCTGAGTCTACAAGTAAATTTTCCCGTCTGCCCGGCTGTTGGATTGATTTCCGTCTTGAAGCTCTTTCGCAAGTTCCTCATCCCCTTCTATTTGTGTTTTGTACTTACGAAGCCCACACAACCTACCAGAGAATACATGAAGTATCGATACAATATCCTGCACGAGTTCTTCTTGTGGTGATAGTTCTTCATTGTTTACTACCATTATGGTTGTATTGAACTTCATACAGGATTTTTCAAACCAATCAAAACCAAATCTGACAAATCTATCTTTATGCGTAACCAGGATAGTTTTAATTTTTTGTTCCATTACTTCATCTAATAGTTGATTCCATCTTTTACGATTGTAATTAAGACCGCTTCCATAATCTTCCATACATTGGTCTACGATGATGCCTTTGGCATTACAAAACTGTCGTAAAAATGTTACTTGATTTTGTAAATCATCTTTATGATTTCTCGTAGATACTCTGGCATAAATAACTGTTTGACGATTATCATGTTCCGTATTTACACCCTTGAACTGAAGATACTGGTCATAAGTGTAATAACGCCTGTCCGTTGGAGTTCGATTTGCTTTCAGAATTCCTTCTCTATCCCAACGTTGTAATGTTTTGACAGAAACACCTAACAGTTCAGAGAAATCCTTTGGCTTGTAATTAGTGATATGAAAAGTATTCATAGATAATGTCCTCCATAAGTATATTTAAACATATTTAATCACTAATGTCAATGCTTTTAATTACTTAAGGAAATCTCCTTCTGTTG
>DVNP01000128.1 GCA_018714285.1 Candidatus Caccomorpha excrementavium
GAGAACGGGCAGATTCTTCCTACGGAGGCGGCCGGGGAGCTTGCCGCGCGGTTTGATGAAATTATGATAGATGAGTATCAGGACAGCAACCTGGTACAGGAGGTAATCCTGAACAGCGTCTCAAGGGAGCGCGAGGGAAAGCCAAATGTCTTCATGGTCGGAGACGTGAAGCAGAGCATCTATAAGTTCCGCCTGGCAAGGCCGGAGCTCTTCCTTGAGAAGTATCTCACATACAGTACGCAGGACGGAAACTATCAGAGGATTGATCTGCATAAGAATTTCAGAAGCCGGGAGATTGTACTGCACAGCGCGAATCTGATCTTCGGGCAGATTATGACGAAGGCGCTCGGAGGAATCGTCTATGATAAAAGCGCGGCGCTGTATCCGGGAGCGGAATTCGCTCCCTGCGAGGAAGCTGCCGGGACAACGGATGTGCTGCTGCTTGACGGCGCGAAAGAGGAGATCGGGGATGAGGAAGGCAGCGCGCTGTATGACGCGCAGGATCAGGCGGATTTGAAGGAGCTGGAGGCCAGAATGATAGCCGGGCGGATCCGGGAGCTTACGGGCGATCAGGGGCTTCAGATCTGGGATAAGGAAAAGAAAGAGTACCGGCGCGCCCGGTACAAAGATATCGTGATTCTGCTGCGCACTATGTCAGGATGGTCGGAGCTGTTCGTGGATACGCTTTCTTCCCTTGGTATACCGGCTTATGCGGATACGCAGACCGGGTATTTTCAGACAGTCGAAATCCGGACCATGCTGAATCTGCTTCGGATTCTTGATAATCCAAGACAGGATATTCCGCTTGCGGCGGTGCTGTATTCGCCGATCGCGGGATTTACCAGCAGAGAGCTGGCGGATATGAAATGCGGAACTGTGTCGGATAAGCCGCTTACTCTGTACGAGACGCTCTGCCGGTACTCTGAGAGCGGCGGCGGGGCGGCCAAAAAGGCGGCCCGGTTCCTTGAAATGCTTGTGGAGTGGAGAAAAAAGGTTCCCATGCTCCCGGTTCATGAGCTGATAGAGCTGCTGTATGAGGAAACCGGCTATTATGATTATGTATCCGTGATGCCGTCAGGAGAGAAGCGGGAACGGAATATGGATATGCTCATTACACAGGCGGTACAGTTCGAGAAGGCAGGGTATCACGGGCTGTTCCATTTTGTCCGTTATGTCGAAAAGCTTCTTGAGTATGATGTGGATTACGGAGAGGCTCAGACGGCCGGAGAGAATGACAATACGGTCCGGATTATGAGTATTCACAAATCAAAGGGGCTGGAGTTCCCGATTGTGATTGCGGCCGGGCTTGGCAAGATGTTCAACCACAGCGACGCCAGAGCGAAGGTAGTATTACATTCGGAGCTTGGAATCGGGCCGGATTCGATTGATCCAAAGCTTCGGGTGAAAGCGCCGACGCTGTTAAAGAAGGTGATTCAAAGGGAGATTCGGAATGAGACGTTAAGCGAGGAGCTCCGCGTGCTGTATGTGGCGCTTACAAGGGCGAAGGAGAAGCTGATCTTGTCCGGGGCAGTAAAGAATCTTGAGAAGCAGGCTGTGAAATGGCTTGGCATCGCGGGGCAGATAGAGAAGGAATTCCTTCTGCAGCGCCTGACGGCCGGGAGCAGCTTTCTGGATTATATTGTACCGGCGCTGGTCAGGCATCCGGACGGCAGGGAGTTCTTCGGAGCCGACGGCGTTATTCTTCAGGACGATACCTGGAGCGGAGCGCGTTTCGCGATACGGACATACCGCGCGCCGGAGCTTGCCATGACGGAGGTAAAGCGGCAGAAGGGAAATCTGGAGAAGAAGGCATGGCTCCTTTCACAGGCGTCAGTTGTTCATAACAGGGAGATCAGAGAGGAGCTTGAGCGGGCTGCCGGATATTCTTATCCTTATGAGGCGCAGATGGGAATTCCGGTTAAGCTTACGATTTCGGAGCTGAAGAAGGCGGAGCAGGAGCTTGATACCGATGCCGGGTCTTTGATACCGGAGGAGACGGAGCCTGTGGTTCCGCGTTTCATCAGCAGACAGGAGCCGGTTACGGGGGCGGCCAGGGGAACCCTCTATCACCGCGTGCTGAAGGGGCTTCCTCTTCATGAGGTACGGACGGGGGAGGAGGTAAGCAGATATATCCGTTCCCGGATTGAGGCGGGCAGACTCCCCAGGCAGGCCGCCGGTCTGGTAAGAGCGGAGGATATCGCGGCCTTTCTTGCAACGGATCTTGCGAGGCGGATGAGAGAGGCGGACCGGTCGGGAAGGCTGTATCGAGAGCAGCCCTTCGTGTTGGGGCTTTCGGCTGCAGAATGCGGATATGAAACCGGAGATCCCGGACAGCAGCTGATGATACAGGGGATTATTGACGTATACTTCGAGGAGGAGGACGGACTGGTTCTTCTGGATTATAAGACGGATTACATTCCGAAGGACGGGGAGGAGATCCTGCGGGAACGGTACGGGATGCAGCTTGCGCTGTATGAGAAGGCGCTCAGGCAGCTGACGCGCCGGCCGGTCAAGGAATGCTTCCTCTATTCCTTCGCATTAAGAAAGCTGATTTCCATGCGGCAGAGCGGCGCGCAAAAGCCCCTGGCATGAATAAGACTTCCATTCTATGGCAATACTCAGAAGGAATATGCAGATAAGCCGCAATTCATGCGGACAGAACGGTCCTGCGCGGTTGTCCGCGCGGAGCAGAAGTCAGGAGGAGCCAGGATGGAAGAAAAGAAGAAAAAGAAGAGGAAGCCCATTGTTCTGGAGGAGATTAAGCCGGAGGAAAAGCTGAAATACGAAATAGCAGTAGAGCTTGGATTGTTGGATCGGGTGCTGCGGGATGGATGGGGAGCGCTGTCCGCGAAGGAAACCGGCCGGATCGGCGGACTTGTGACAAGAAGAAAAAGGGAAACAAAAGAGGGAGAGTAAAGCTTCTGCCTGAATCTGCGCGGCATGGACAGGCAGAAGCGGATGGGTGTGCTGCGCAGAAATGAGGAATACCATGAAAAAAAGATTGCTGTTTATCTATAATCCCAATGCGGGAAAAGGGAAAATTAAAAATCAACTGGCGGATATTCTTGGTGTATTTACCGGAACGGATTATGAGGTAATCGTCTATGCGACCCGCGGGCCGCTGGACGCGAAGCGGATTGTTAAGGAATACGCAAAGGAGAATGCATGTGATCGGATTGTCTGTTCCGGAGGCGACGGTACCCTGAATGAGGTTGCAGGCGGACTGATGGAGTGCGGGAAGGATATTCCGATCGGATATATCCCTGCCGGAACCACCAATGATTTCGGATACAGTCTGAAGCTGTCAAAGAACATGGTTCAGGCGGCGTGGTGCGCGGTGAACGGCACCCTGTTTCCGTGCGATATCGGATGCCTGAACGGATCGTATTTTACATATACGGCGGCATTCGGGATCTTTTACGATGTGTCCTATGATACTCCGCAGACGGCAAAGAATGTGCTTGGAAGAATGGCGTATATCTTAAGTGGCATCAAGCGTCTGTACGGCGTGAAGCATTACCGTTTAAGGGTCTGTTATGATGATGTGGTGATTGCGGATGAATTCATTTATGGAATGATTGCCAATTCCGATTCGGTAGGAGGCTTTAAGGGGATTACGGGACGTGATGTACAGCTTGATGACGGTTATTTTGAAATGATTCTGATTCGGACGCCGCAGAACCTCCTGGAGCTGCAGGAGATTGTCAATGCGCTGCTGACCGGCCAGCTTAATAACGCGCAGATCTATTCCACGCGGGTGAATCACGTGGACATTGAGGCGCAGGAGGAGCTGCCATGGTCACTGGACGGAGAGTTCGGGGGAAATCATAAGAAAATCCATATCGATATCTATAAGCAGGCCGTGCGGTTCTTAAGGGATCAGTTCGGATAATCTTTCTTCCCGCTCCCGTCCGGAAAGAAAGCCGGATTCGGGCCTGCTGCACGCAGAAACGGGAGATGCGCGGAACGCGCGGGGCCGCGTGGGACAAAGTCAGGCGGTTTTGTTCCCCCCGGCGGTCTCATTCGCGGCGGCCGTTTCATCCGCGGAAAAGGAAAGATGATCGATTCCCAGGTAATTTTGTACCGCGATATGAATTCCGCCAATCAGGGCGGCGGATTCCTGAAGCCTTGAAGGGAGCAGGGTAAGATCCCTTCTTGCGCTTCCCGCAAGCGCGGCCAGGATTCGCTCGCACAGATCCGGGAATTCGCGGATAAAGGAGCTGTTGATGAATAGAATCTCCGGATCAAAACAGTTGAGGATATTGGATACCCCGATTGAGAGATTCTGAATGAATTCATCCAGGACTCCTGCCGCCGCCGGGTCATTCGCCCGTACCGCGGCCGCGAACCGGGCCAGGGTAGGATCGGACTTTCCGGAAACGGCCGCGTAATCGGCAAGTACGGCCCGCTCGGAGGTATACTGCTCCAGGCATCCCCGGCTTCCGCACGGGCAGCGGCGGCCTCCGCGGGAGATTACCGTGTGGCCGAATTCTCCGGCCCGTCCGGTATGCCCGGAATACAGCCTGCCGTTCAGAATCAGTCCCATACCCACTCCAGAGTGAATGCTTAGGTTGGCAATATTCTTATGACGTCCGGATAACACGGAGTATTCCCCGATTGCGGACAGATTCGCCTCGTTATGAACGTACACAGGGACATGGAACTGCCCGGTCAGGATGGAGCACAGAGGGATGTCCTCAATTTCGTAATAAGGAGTAAATATGATTTCGTTATGCTTGGTGATGCCGTGTATGGCAAGGCAGATCCCGACCAGTCCGTCCGTGCTTCCGTCCGGCCCGCACATGGAGCGGATCAGGGTACAGATGGAATCGGCGAGCCCCTGAGCGGGAGGGGTAGAGATTTGTCTGACCGTGCGTTCCTTACAGAGCAGATCGGAGCGCATGGCGGATATGGAAGAGGTTCCGATTTCCACGCTGACGGCATATCCGCAGTCCTTATGAAAGCTTAGCAGGATAGGCTTCCTTCCAAGACTGGTATCGTCGCTGCCGATCTCAAGCACAAGATGATCGGAGATCAGTTCCTGTACAATGGCGGATACCGTAGCCTTCGTCAGGCCAAGCTCCTTTGATATGGCAGCCCTTGAGATGGGCTGTCTGTTAACTATGGTTTCCAGCACCAGCTTGCTGTTGATGTCCCGTATTAACTCTCTGCTTCCAAGCTTCATAAAAGTTCCTTTCTGCAAATATCATTTCTTACTTGACAGGTAATATAAACGCTGTTATCATTATAACATACCTAATTAGTTTAGTAAATAAACAAATTGAAAAGATTTTGCCAAAGGCGGGCAGAGCCGTACATAGACAGCCCGCATGCCGGCAGGAACGGATTCTCATACCTTTCATGCCGGACAAAGAATCGAGGAGGACACGAATATGCTGTATATCGGTGTTGATCTGGGCACTTCATCCGTGAAGCTGGTGCTGATGGATGAGACAGGAGACATTAAGAAAATCGTATCGGAGGAATATCCGCTGTATTTTCCGAAGACCGGGTGGTCGGAGCAGAATCCTTCGGACTGGTATGAGAAGTTCACGCAGGCGGTAAAGGAGCTGACAAAAGACTGCGATAAGAGTCAGATTGACGGAATCAGCTTCTCGGGACAGATGCACGGGCTGGTGATTCTGGATGAGAACGACGAGGTGATTCGTCCCGCGATTCTCTGGAATGACGGCCGTACTCAGGAGGAGTGCGATTATCTGAATAAGACAATCGGAAGAGAAGTGATTTCCTCCTATACCGCGAACATGGCGCTGACCGGCTTCACCGCTCCGAAGCTTCTGTGGGTGAAGAAGCACGAGCCGGAGAATTTCGTGAGGATCCGAAAGATCATGCTGCCGAAGGATTATCTGGCGTACCGCCTCAGCGGCGTACACTGCACGGATGTCTCGGACGCCTCGGGCATGCTGCTGCTGGATGTGAAGAACAAATGCTGGTCAAAGGAGATGCTTGAGATTGTCGGCATCAGAGAGGATCAGCTGGCCAGAGTCTATGAGAGCTATGAAGTGGTCGGAGATATCACAGAGAAGGCGTCGGCCGATACCGGACTTCCGGTCAGCGTGAAGGTTATTGCGGGCGGCGGCGATCAGGCGGTCGGAGCGGTCGGAACCGGAACGGTGGGACACGGAATGTGCAGCATATCGCTTGGAACGTCAGGAGCGGTATTCATCGCAAGCAATGAATTCGCGGTGGATAAAAATAACTCGCTACATTCCTTCGCGGACGCATCCGGCAAATATCATTTCATGGGATGTATGCTGTCCGCCGCGGCGTCGAACAAATGGTGGATGGACGAGA
>DVNP01000129.1 GCA_018714285.1 Candidatus Caccomorpha excrementavium
CTGATGATGCTGTCCATGGTCTTTGTTATGATTACTATGGCAGTTGAGTCCTGGAAGCGTATCGTTGAAGTGCTGTCCGAAAAGAGTACGCTGACGAATCCTCCCAACCCTGTATACGAAGTAACGGACGGCTCCATTGTCTTTGACCATGTGAACTTCAAATATTCTCCGACTGCGGAGCGAATGGCGCTCTCGAACATCAATCTTACGATACGTTCCGGAGAGACCATCGGAATTATCGGAGGAACCGGTTCCTCCAAATCCTCTCTGATCCAGCTGATTTCCCGTCTGTATGACACAACGGAGGGCAGCGTTAAGGTCGGAGGACTGGACGTAAGACAGTATGATCTGGAAACGCTTCGGAATCAGGTGGCCGTTGTTCTGCAGAAGAATATTCTGTTTTCTGGTACCATTAAGGAGAATCTGCGCTGGGGAAATAAGGACGCAACTGATGAAGAACTGGAGGCGGCCTGTAAGATGGCATGCGCGGACGAATTCATCAACGGATTCCCGAATGGCTATGATACTTATATTGAACAGGGCGGCGCTAACGTATCCGGCGGACAGAAGCAGCGGCTGTGTATTGCCCGGGCGCTTCTGAAAAAGCCGAAGATTCTGATTCTGGATGATTCCACCAGCGCGGTAGACACCAAAACAGATGCAAAGATACGTAGGGCAATGCGTACTTACATTCCGGAAACCACCAAAATCATTATTGCTCAGCGTACCGCTTCCGTCCAGGATGCGGATCGAATCATTGTAATGGAGGGCGGTACAATCAACGCGATCGGCACCCATGAGCAGCTGATGGCAGGTAACGAAATATACAGAGAAATCTATACCTCTCAGAATAAGGCAGGTGATCAGGATGAAGAGTAAAGCAAAAAAAGGCACTGCCCGCCGTGTATTAAAAACCATGATGGGATTCTATCCTGTTATGATGCCGCTTACAATCGTATGTATCATAATAAGCGCCGTTGTGAGCTCTGTTCCTTCTATTTTCATGCAGAATGTTATCGCCGTCATAGAAGAGAGCTGGATGGACGGCAATTGGGATGCGGTAAGCGGTACAATATTCCGATATGTGGCAATACTGGCCGTATTCTATGTCCTGTCTTTGATTGCAGGCTTCTCGTTTAACCAGCTGATGGCGATTATTACACAGGGAACCTTAAAGAAGCTGCGTGAAAAGATGTTCGGCGAGATGCAGCGCCTGCCGGTTAAGTACTTTGACACCAATAATCACGGCGATATCATGAGCCGGTATACGAATGATATTGATACCCTTCGGCAGATGATCTCCCAGAGCTTCCCGCAGCTGCTGATTTCTACGATCACCGTGCTTACGATATTCTGTATCATGATATACTACTCTGTCTGGCTGACTCTTGTTGTTCTGGCCGGCGTTGTCGTTATGCTTGCCGTGACAAAAAAGATCGGAGGCGGCTCTGCCCGGTTCTTTTTCAGCCAGCAGAAGGCTCTCGGCCGTGTTGAGGGCTTCGTGGAGGAAATCATGAACGGACAGAAGGTAGTTAAGGTATTCTGCCACGAGGAAGACAGCAAGGCGGATTTTGATAAGCTGAACGACATTCTGTGCAAGGAATCCGAGCGCGCGAACCGGTACGCCAATATTCTCGGCCCGATTCTGAATAATATCGGCAACATTTTGTACGTATTCGTCGCTCTGATGGGCGGACTTTTACTACTGACCGACGCTCCCAATCTGAGTCTGTCCGGTATGGCGCTCAGCATCAGTATTGCCGTTCCGTTCCTGAATATGACCAAGCAGTTCGTCGGAAATATCAATCAGGTATCGAACCAGGTTAATTCCGTTGTCATGGGTCTTGCCGGCGCAAACCGGATCTTCGAGCTGATGGATGAACAGCCGGAACAGGACAACGGCTATGTGACTCTGGTCAACGCGAAGGAGGAGAACGGTGTCATTATCGAGTGTTCGGAAAGAACCGGAATGTGGGCATGGAGACATCCGCATCAGGTGGACGGTACCGTTACCTATACCAAGCTGGCCGGCGATGTACGGCTGTTTGACGTGGATTTTGAATATGAACCGGATAAGCCGGTACTGCATGATATCACTCTGTACGCCAAGCCTGGACAGAAGGTCGCTTTCGTAGGCGCGACCGGAGCAGGCAAGACGACAATTACGAACCTGCTCAACCGGTTCTATGATATCGCCGACGGCAAGATCCGTTATGACGGCATTAATATTAACAAGATTAAAAAGGATGATCTGCGTCATTCCCTCGGGATTGTGCTTCAGGATACCAATCTGTTCACCGGAACCGTTATGGAGAATATCCGTTACGGCAAACTGGACGCAACAGACGAAGAATGTATCGCTGCCGCCAGACTGGCCGGCGCTGACGACTTCATCACCCGTCTTCCGGAAGGCTATCAGACCATGCTCTCCGGCAACGGAGCGAATCTCTCACAGGGCCAGCGCCAGCTGTTATCCATTGCCCGCGCCGCCGTTGCGGATCCGCCCGTTATGATTCTGGATGAAGCAACCTCATCCATCGACACCCGGACGGAATCCATTGTCCAGCGCGGCATGGACGCTCTGATGACAGGCCGTACGGTATTCGTAATCGCGCACCGCCTGTCCACCGTCAAGAACTCCAATGTAATTATCGTGCTGGATCACGGGCGTATCATCGAACGCGGCAGTCATGAAGAGCTTCTGGCTCAGAAGGGACAGTATTACCAGCTGTATACCGGAGCGTTTGAACTGGAATAATAATAAAAGCCTTCCCTGAGGGCGCCACGCATAAAACATCATAAAATTGTTTTCGTGAAACGGCGTAGCTTTGGCTATGCCGTTTCACCGTTTTACAGGCTATTCAGCAAGGACGCGGGGAGTATTCCTACAAGGTCATAGGAAATGTCAATCTGCCATAAAGAAATATATAACTCGCCGTGTATCTTTTCCGTCTCTTGCCGTAGTTTTTTCTCACGGCTTTTATGGCTGTTCTTTTGTAACTTTTCTTTGAATCCCATTGGCAAGTATCCTATTTCGGACTATAGTATAACAAAAGTCCTAACACAGACACTTACAAGGAGGCACATGATGAATTACACAACGAAAGGCCAACTTGAAATAATCAATCAGCAGATGAAGCAGTTAACAGGTATTTACAAAACCGCTGTTAGCAATCTCGGCATATCCGAGAACGAGTTTTAGATTTGGTATGCTCTCATCAACATGGAAGACAGCCTTTCCCAGCAGGATATTTGCGACATATGGTCATTTTCAAAGCAAACTGTCAACACGATTATCTCACACATGGTCAAAAATAACTATGCTACCTTAGAGGTTGTTCCGGGCACCCGCAACCGTAAAAATATTCGTCTCACAGAGGAAGGAAGAAAGTTTGGTGAAAGCATTATCGTTCCGATTTCCAATGCTGAAGTACGCGCCCTTGAACGCATACCGCTACGAGAAAGAATTGAATGTCTTGCAGTTCTTGAAAAATATGCGAAATTACTTAAGGAGGAAATTCATGGCAAAAGAAAATAGAGTATCTAAAATCACTTAATCTTAGTTAATGTTAGTTTGTGAAGAATATTTAATTAGGTCAAATAGGGAAAGATAGTTATAACGGAGAAAAGCATAAAGTTTCTATTTATTGGAACGGGAATTGCCGTTACGGGACTAATCGCTTATGCGCTATTAAAAAACGATAGGGAACCTATAAAAGTCCCAACGGGAGAGGAACGCGGTGAGAAAGAAACATATAATGCAACCCGCACTCCTGCACAAGAGTTTATAGAGCGTCGTAAAAGAAAGTCGCTGAAATGCGGGAAGCCCAAAAAGCGGTGCAAACGATTAAAATCCTTCTTTTTCAAACTTCCTAAATCCATCGCGCTGTATAACGCAAAAAAAGCACTGTAATACAGTGCTTTTCAAATGGAGATGGTGGGGTTCGAACCCATGACCTCTTGAATGCCATTCAAGCGCTCTCCCAACTGAGCTACACCCCCATGCTTATGGTCTTTGTTTTTGTTGGACGGCTATTAGTATATCATATCTCATCTGAAAATACAAGCTGAAATTTAGCTTTTTTAGAGTTCTATTGCTTTCTTTTTTAAGGCTTCTGATTCTGCTGTGGCAATTTTCCGCTCTCTGTGATACAATACAATCCAAACACAGGAACGATTTCTGACTGGACTGTATTTGGGAGGTATCCAATGAAGCAGCTTTCTCTATTTGATTATAAGAATGATTTCAATGAGCCGCTGGCCGACCGCGTCAGACCGGATACTCTTGAGGAGTTCGCGGGACAGAGGCATCTGCTGGGACCGGGTAAGGTCCTTCGTACCCTGATTGAGCATGACCAGGTCTCTTCCATGATATTCTGGGGACCTCCCGGAGTCGGTAAGACCACGCTCGCCCGGATCATCGCCGCAAGAACGAATTCCGAATTCATCGATTTCAGCGCTGTAACCAGCGGAATCAGAGAAATCAGGGAAGTGATGGCGCAGGCGGAGCAGAACCGGCTGACGGGACTTAAGACTCTCCTGTTTGTAGATGAAATTCATCGCTTTAACAAAGCGCAGCAAGATGCTTTCCTGCCTTATGTAGAAAAAGGGAGCATTATCCTGATCGGGGCAACGACGGAGAATCCTTCCTTCGAAATTAACTCCGCTCTCCTTTCCCGCTGTAAGGTCTTTGTCCTGCAGGCGCTTTCCGCAGAGGATCTGACCGGCCTGCTTCTTCATGCCCTGGAGTCCCCGAAGGGATACGGCGGACGTGATATTGCCGTCTCCAAAGACGTTGTGCGCCTGATTGCGAACTTTGCGGGCGGAGATGCGAGAATCGCTCTGAATACGTTTGAAATGGCCGTTCTCAACGGAAGCCTTGACAGTACGGGAAGAATTACCGTCACAAAGGAAATTGTGGAGCAATGTACCGGCAGACGGGCTCTTCTGTATGACAAGAACGGCGAGGAGCATTATAATCTGATCTCCGCGCTTCATAAGTCCATGCGGAATTCCGATCCGGATGCCGCCGTATACTGGCTTGCAAGAATGCTGGAAGCCGGAGAAGATCCGCTCTATATCGCAAGAAGGCTGATCCGTTTCGCAAGCGAGGATATCGGTATGGCGGATTCCGGCGCTCTTTCTCTGACCACCGCCGTATTCCAGGCATGCCACAATATTGGAATGCCGGAATGCAGCGTCCATCTGACTCATGCCGTCGTCTACCTCTCCCTTGCGCCGCGTTCCAATTCCCTTTATACCGCCTATGAGGCTGCGAAGCTTGACGCGCAGAGAACTCTTTCCGAGCCGGTTCCTCTCGCAATCCGCAACGCTCCGACCGATCTTATGAAAGAACTGCACTACGGCGAAGGATATCAATATGCTCATGATTTTGCGCAGAAGCTGACGACGCTGAAATGTCTGCCTGATTCTCTTGAAGGCAGAACCTATTACCGCCCGACAACCGAAGGGGCGGAAGCGGAATACGCGCAGCACCTGGAGCAGATTAAGGCCTGGAAGGAACAGCGCCGCAAAGAACAGGACGAACACTGACCACGCAGTGGGACTGCTCATAGGAACCCGGCCTTTTCTCTGCTGAAAACAGTTTAAATCACACCTCAATTTGACAAATGTATTTCACAAAAAAAACAGAGCAGAAGCTCCCGGTTCTGAAAGCTTCTGCTCTGATTCATTCTGTCCCATTATTATATCTTTGGTATCTCAATCTCGATTTCTCTGCCAAGCTCCGCCGACTTCATAATCCCGTCGATGATGGCCTGGTTATACAAAATCTGACTCGTGGGCACAGGCGCCTCGCCGCCGTTCTTCACCGCGTCCAGGAAGGAGCGGATCTTCTGATAAAACAGGCCGCAGGGCGGATTGCCGCACATCGGAATCTTCGTCTCTACCATGCTTCCCGCAATATCATGATAAAGCGTCATAGGGCCTCCGATACTTCCGTTCCAGCATTCTGTTGACGGAATTCTAAGCGAGCCTTTTGTTCCCATAATGATGGTATCACCCGGCGTATCCAGATGCATTGCCCACGCAATCCGGAAATCAAGAATAATATCTCCTTCAAGCCGGATAAAGGCTGCCGCGAAATCATCCACGTCAAAACGCGCCGCGTCCTTCGGATTGTTATACAGCGGGCTGGTACCGAAATAACTGGACTTATAGCC
>DVNP01000130.1 GCA_018714285.1 Candidatus Caccomorpha excrementavium
GAGGAAAAACCTGATATTAAATTATTAATAATAGAGACCAAGGAGGTATTTATGAAGCTGGAAAAGTATTATGAGAATCCTGAAGTACTGCATGTCGGTACAGAGCCGGACAGAACATATTATATTCCTTATTTCAAGGCCGGCGGCTTCGATATTACGGAGAGGGAGAGTTCGGATCGTTTTATCTCTCTGAATGGAGTATGGAGCTTCAGTTATTTTGAGAGTATCTATGATGTAGACGAGGATTTCTTAAGGCCGGATTTTGATGATACGGGATTTCATCCGATCCACGTGCCGTCCTGCTGGCAGAATGAGGGATATGACAGACATCAGTATACGAACGTGAGATATCCGTTCCCGATTGATCCGCCCTATGTACCTTCCAAGAATCCGTGCGGCGTATACAGAAGGAAGTTCACTCTGGAAGAGAATTCGAAGAACAGGAAGTATTATCTGAACTTTGAGGGAGTGGATTCCTGTTTCTATGTATGGGTGAACGGCCAGTTTACCGGTTACAGCCAGGTTTCCCACGCGACCAGCGAATTCGACATTTCCGATAAGGTTACGGCAGGGGAGAATGTTCTGTCCGTTCTGGTTCTGAAGTGGTGCGACGGAAGCTATCTGGAGGATCAGGATAAGTTCCGTATGTCCGGAATCTTCCGGGATGTGTATATTCTGCGCCGTCCGGAGAAGCATGTAAGGGATTACACCATTACGACGGAGCTGGACGCTGAATATAAGAACGCGGTGATCCGCATTGAATGTGATCTGGTGAACGGGGTTGAGACAGAGTTCGCTCTGTACGGCCCGGATAAGAAGCAGATTGATTATACGAGAGGGGAGAATGGGAAGGCAGAATTCGTGGTTGAGAACGCGAAGCTGTGGAACGCGGAGACCCCGAATCTGTATAATGTGGTAATCTGGTCAAGGGAAGAGAGTATCAAGCAGGCGGTCGGGATCCGCAAGATTGAGATTAAGGATGGCGTGATTCTGATTAACGGGACGGCGGTGAAGTTCCGCGGTGTGAACCGTCACGATTCTGACCCGATTACAGGGGCTACGATCAGTCTGAAGCAGGCGATGATTGATCTGACTCTGATGAAGGAGCATAATATTAACGCGATCCGTACCAGCCATTATCCGAACGCGCCGTGGTTCCCCGAGCTGTGCAGTATGTTCGGATTCTATCTGATCAGCGAGGCGGATATTGAGAGCCACGGTATGGCCTGTATCTATAACAGAGGAAATTATGAGGACAATTTCGGATTCCTTGCGAGAGATCCCAGGTATGAGAAGGCGATTCTTGACAGGGTACAGAAGAATGTGATCCGCGACAGGAATGAGGCGGCAGTTATCTTCTGGTCGCTGGGCAATGAATCCGGATACGGCCCGAACTTCGAGAAGGCGGGCAGATGGGTGAAGGAGTATGATCCGACAAGGCTTCTTCATTATGAGGGAAGCGTACATCCCGGCAGCAGGGAGGATACGGACACAAGTATGCTGGATGTGTACAGCACCATGTACGCTTCAGTTGAATGGATAGAGAATTATTTCGCGAATCCCGAGAATAAAAAGCCTTATATTCAGTGCGAGTATGTTCATGCAATGGGCAACGGCCCCGGAGACATTGCGGATTACGGGAAGCTGATGGATAAGTATCCGGGCTTTGCGGGCGGTTTTGTCTGGGAGTGGTGCGATCACGCGATCTACATGGGCAAGACGGTGGACGGACGCGCGAAGTATTATTACGGCGGTGATTTCGGCGAATTCCCGAATGACGGCAATTTCTGCATGGACGGCCTGGTCTATCCGAACAGGAAGCCCCATACCGGACTTCTTGAGTATAAGAATGCGTGCAGGCCGGTAAGAATCACCTATAACGGCGAGAAGCTGCTTGTGGAGAACCGTCTTGATTTTGTGAACCTCGGCGACTATGCATATGCGGAATACGAGCTGTTCTGTAACGGAGAGATGGTTGACAGGGGAGAATGTAATCTTCCTGCCCTGGCTCCTCATACATCGAAGGAAATTAAGCTGCCCTGCAGAATGCCGAGAAGGGCGGGAGAAGCATTCCTGACGATTAACTATTTTCTGAAGGAGGATCGGTCTTTACTGAAGAAGGGACATAAGCTCGGCTTCGATCAGATCCTGATTCGGGAAGCGGAACCGAAGCCGATTGAGGCGCTTCCTTCGGGCACGGTTGTGGTGGAAGAGAATGAGACCATGGTGTACATCAAGGGCGAGCAGTTCTACTATACGATGAACAAGCTGACAGGAACCTTTGATTCCATGATATATGAGAATAAGGAGATCCTTGAGCTTCCGATGGAATGGAATATCTGGAGGGCTCCTACGGATAACGACAGAAATATTAAGCACAAGTGGCAGGAGGCCGGCTATGACAGAGCCGAGCCCCGTGTGTATGAAAGCGGTGTGGAGACAGGAGAAGGAATCGCGAGAATTAACTTCACGCTTTCCCTGGCGCCCGCGTTCTTACAGAGAATTCTGGATATTAAGGTGCTGTGGGAGATTACGGGAGACGGAACCGTGATTGCGTCCATTGACGCGGAAAAGGGAGAGGAATTCCCGTATCTGCCGAGATTCGGACTGCGTATGTTCCAGCCGAAGGAATTCATCAAGGCGCTGTATTACGGCTGCGGACCTCACGAGAGCTATGTGGATAAGCATCTGGCGTCCCGCATGGGCCTGTATATGGATGAGATCGCGGATTTCCATGAGGATTATCTGAAGCCGCAGGAGAACGGAAGTCATTATAACTGCCGTTATGTGGAGACACATTCCAAGGATCAGACGCTTCATATCCGTATGAGCAGCCCGTTCTCATTCAACGTATCCAAGTATACGCAGGAAGAGCTGACCAGGAAGAAGCATAATTTCGAGCTTGAGGAAAGCGGCATGACCGTACTGTGCGTTGACTATATGAACAGCGGCGTGGGATCGAACAGCTGCGGACCGGAGCTGCTTCCCCAGTACCGTCTGAATGACACCAGGATGACCTTCAAGGTCAAGTTTGATTTCGGAAAGATACAGAGAATCTGACGATATCAGCAAAGCAGATGCACAAGGGGGCTGCCGCATCAATGATTAGGAAATCATAGATGCGGCAGCATCTCTTTTATATGTGTGTTTATTTTCCCTGTCGCATTAGCCTCTATGATAAGAAAGATAATTCATGAAAAATCTGTAATTTTAGAGTGAGTTTTGCTTGTTATTTGTGGACTAAGTGCATACCTGTGGTTTTTAATAGTTTTTTCAGAACTGTAATTGGTTTATCATAATGCGCCGTTGTAATATGGTTGTTTATTCAACTGATTTTGCAGCGGCGTATGCCTTTTTGCAAAATGGCAG
The DNA here is from genome assembly GCA_018714285.1 of Candidatus Caccomorpha excrementavium. GTDB lineage: Bacteria > Bacillota > Clostridia > Lachnospirales > Lachnospiraceae > Caccomorpha > Caccomorpha excrementavium. Next base: position 3,370 of record DVNP01000130.1, read on the forward strand.
CGGCCTGCTGATTCTCTCGGGAAGGAACATAACCGCGGATTCCGAAAAAAATCAGAAAAAAAGTATTTCCCTCGGAAGAATTGTATGGTAAGATTATAAACGTTGGAATGGATGGAGTATATTGGCAGTTTCCGGCCGGTTCCTGTGGAGCCGGGGACGGAAACGGAATAATATAATTATAGCCTTTGTAAAAAGGTATAGCCTTTTGTAAAAGGTATAGAATCCGGTGCGCCGGTACATGAAAAGAAAGTGGAGGTTGTCTGATTATGGGAAAATATTTTGGTACGGATGGATTTCGCGGAGAAGCGAATGTAACGCTGACGGTAGAGCATGCCTATAAGGTGGGCCGATTTCTCGGATGGTATTTCGGACAGGATCACAGGGCTCGTATCGTGATAGGGAAGGATACCAGACGTTCCAGCTATATGTTCGAATATTCGCTTGTCGCCGGTCTGACGGCGAGCGGCGCGGATGCATATCTGCTTCATGTGACTTCGACGCCGAGCGTGTCCTATGTGGTAAGGAGCGAGGGGTTTGACTGCGGCATTATGATTTCCGCCAGCCATAATCCTTATTATGACAACGGAATTAAAGTGATTAACGGAAGCGGTTATAAGATGGAAGCGGAGGTCGAGGAGAAGATTGAAGCGTACATCGACGGAGAGACCGGCGAGATCCCGTTTGCAAAGCGCGAGAAGATCGGGCGCACCGTGGATTACGCGATTGGAAGAAACCGCTATATCGGATATCTGATCTCGCTTGCGACCCGTTCCTTTAAGAAAGTAAAGGTCGGCCTGGATCTGGCGAACGGTTCCGCGACGACGATTGCCAAGGGCGTATTTGACGCGCTGGGCGCGAAGACCTATGTGATAAGCAATGAGCCGGACGGTACGAACATTAACGCGGGATGCGGATCAACTCATATTGAGAAGCTGCAGAAGTTCGTTGTGGAGAACGGGCTGGATGTCGGCTTCGCTTACGACGGAGATGCGGATCGCTGCATGGCGGTGGATGAGAAGGGAAATCTTGTGGACGGCGACAAGATTATGTATCTGTGCGGCGTATATATGAAGAAGCGCGGAGAACTGAACAATAATACCGTAGTTACGACAATTATGTCGAATCTCGGACTGTATAAGGCCTTCGACCGGGCGGGAATCCAGTATGAAAAGACAAAGGTCGGAGATAAATATGTGTATGAGAATATGATGGCAAACGGACATTCCATCGGAGGAGAGCAGTCCGGCCACATTATATTCAGCAAGCATGCGACGACGGGGGACGGCGTGCTCACATCCCTGAAGGTAATGGAGGTTATGCTGGAGAGCAAGGAGCCTTTATCCGAGCTTCTGAAGGATATCGTTATCTATCCCCAGGTTCTTAAGAATGTCAGGGTTGCGGATAAGAAGCAGGTAAGAGAGGATGCGGATGTCAGGGCAGCTATTGACGAGGCTTCGGCAGCCCTCGGAGACAACGGAAGAATTCTTGTCAGGGAGAGCGGAACGGAGCCGGTTATGCGCGTCATGGCGGAAGCGGCCAGCGACGAAATCTGTCATGAATATGTAGATAAGATTATTGACGTAATCAGGGCAAAGGGATATATTACGGAACAGTAATTCCCGGAAAGATTCATACGGTGCGTCAGAACCGGCTCTGGCCCGGACCAGGCGCCGGAGATTATTACAAAATGCAATGCCTTTTTGAAAAATGTTATGGATTTTACAAAATGATCATGTTATAATATGAAAATGTCATAATGGCGGAGTATGGCCGGTGAGCCGCGAGAACGCGCCATGGATTAATATGAAAGATACCGCCGGGGGCAAAAGGAACGGCGTATTGGAATTACAAGGAGGAAATGAAACATGAGTTACAGGGTCGAGGATTTGGGAAAGAATATGGTGAAGCTTACAATAGAAGCCGATGCCGCGGAGTTTGAGGAGGCTCTTCAGAAGGCGTATCTGAAGAACAAGAACAGAATCAGCGTGCAGGGCTTCCGTAAGGGTAAGGCGCCGCGCTCCATTATCGAGAAGCTGTATGGCGCGGGAATATTCTATGAGGATGCTGCGAACCTGATTATTCCGGATGCATATGAGAAAGCGGCTCAGGAGAGCGGTCTTGAGATCGTGTCCAGGCCGGAGATCGACGTTGAGCAGATTGAGAAGGGAAAGCCTTTCATTTTCACGGCTGAGGTTGCCGTTAAGCCTGAGGTGACATTAGGCCAGTATAAAGAGATTGAAGTGGAAGCAAAGCCGGTTGAGGTTACGGCGGAGGAGCTGGATGCGGAGCTTGGCAGGGTAAGAGAGCAGAATTCCAGAACGATTACCGTGGATGACAGAGCAGTGGAGGACGGCGATATCACCACGATTGATTATGAGGGATTCGCGGATGGAGTGCCCTTTGAGGGCGGCAAGGGAGAGAACCAGACGCTTGTCATCGGTTCGCATTCCTTTATCGATACATTTGAAGAGCAGTTAATCGGAAAGAAGATCGGAGAAGAGGCAGAGATTCATGTTACGTTCCCCGAGGACTACCATGCGAAGGAGCTGGCAGTGAAGCCGGCCGTATTCAAGGTAACCGTGAAGGAGATCAAGGTGAAGGAGCTTCCGAATCTGGATGACGAGTTTGCGCAGGATG
>DVNP01000131.1 GCA_018714285.1 Candidatus Caccomorpha excrementavium
TCCTCGTATCCGACATATCCGGGCGGCGCTCCAATCAGACGGGATACCGAATACTTCTCCATATATTCGCTCATATCAATACGAACCATATTCTGTTCATAATCGAACAACGCTGCGGCAAGGGACTTAGCAAGCTCCGTCTTGCCGACGCCGGTCGGCCCAAGGAACATGAAGGAGCCGATCGGCTTGCTCGGATCCTTGATTCCTGCCCTGGAACGGAGAATCGCTTCCGACACCTTGGTAACCGCCTCATCCTGACCGATTACCCTCTTATGAAGCTCCTCGTCCAGATGCAGGGTCTTGTTCCTCTCGCTTTCAGTCAGCTTCGATACAGGGATTCCCGTCCATCTGGAGACAATCTTCCCGATCTCTTCTTCCGTCACGCTCTCATGAACCAGAGTACGCCCCTCTGTCCTGTCCTTCTCCTCCGCCGCGGCCAGCTGCTTCTTCAGCTCCGGAAGTCTCCCGTACTTCAGCTCCGCCGCCTTGTTCAGATCATAATTTCTCTCTGCCAGCGCAATATCATTATTCAGGGATTCGATCTCCTCGCGCAGCTTCTGAATCTTCTCAACCTCCGCCTTCTCGTTGTCCCACTTCGCCTTCTGCGCCGCGAATTCGTCACGCAGCTCGGCCAGCTCCTTCTGGAGAACCTCCAGCCGCTCCGCCGAAAGTCTGTCCGTCTCCTTCTTCAGCGCGGCCTCCTCAATCTCCATCTGCATAATTCTCCTGGAAATCTCATCCAGCTCCGTCGGCATGGAATCCAGCTCGGTCTTAATCAGGGCACAGGCCTCGTCCACAAGGTCAATCGCCTTGTCCGGCAGGAACCGGTCGGAAATATACCGATTGGAAAGTGTTGCCGCCGCAACCAGCGCGCCGTCCGTGATCTTAACGCCGTGGAACACCTCGTAACGTTCCTTTAATCCTCGCAGAATCGATATGGTATCCTCCACCGTCGGCTCATCCACCATAACCGGCTGGAACCGGCGCTCCAGCGCGGCATCCTTCTCAATATACTGACGATACTCATCCAGGGTCGTCGCGCCGATACAGTGAAGCTCGCCCCTGGCCAGCATGGGCTTAAGCATATTGCCCGCGTCCATCGCACCGTCCGTCTTACCCGCTCCGACAATGGTATGCAGCTCGTCAATAAACAGAATAATCTGTCCGTCGCTGTTCTTTACATCCTCCAGAACCGCCTTCAGTCTCTCCTCGAACTCTCCGCGGTACTTCGCGCCCGCAACCAGCGCGCCCATATCCAGCGCGAACAGCTTTTTATCCTTCAGCGTCTCCGGCACGTCGCCGCGCACAATCCGCTGAGCCAGTCCTTCTACAACCGCCGTCTTGCCGACGCCCGGCTCGCCAATCAGAACCGGATTATTCTTTGTCTTCCTGGAGAGAATCCGTACCACGTTCCGGATCTCGGAATCACGTCCGATAACCGGATCCAGCTTCTGCTGCTTTGCGCGCTCAACCAGATCAAACCCGTATTTCTCAAGGGTGTCGTAGGTCGCCTCAGGATTGTCGCTGACGACCTTCTGATTCCCGCGCACCGTCGCAAGAGCCTGAAGGAACCGCTCCCTGTTAATCCGGAAATCGGAGAACAGCCCCTTTACCTCCCGGTTGGGATACTTCAGCATACTTAAGAACAGATGCTCAACCGAGACATATTCATCTCCCATCTGCTTCGCTTCATTCTCCGCGTAAATTAACACCTTATTCAAATCATTGCTGATATATACCTGTCCGCCGGATACCTTCGGACGCTTATTTAAAAGCCCCTGAACCTGCGCCATAAATACATCGTTATCGATGTCCATCTTCGTAAACAGCTTGGGGATCAGCCCCTCTTTATCCGAAAGAAGGCAATAGAGCAGATGCTCCTCATCGATCTGCTGATGTCCGAAATCATATGCCGCTTTTTCACAATCCTGCACTGCCTGTACGGACTTCTGAGTAAATTTACTTATATTCATATCGTGCATCCTCCTGTCTGGCATGGTTTGGTTCGCTTGCCTTTTGTTCTATAACTACTATAACATATACAGCAGAAAAGTCAAGAATTTTTTTGTGATTTTTTTGTGTAATCTGATCATTCTCTGTCCGGCGGCCGCGCAGGTTTTCCGATGCGAAACTGCCGTTTTGCTACATTATAACCGTCCTGCCGGTAAGATACAACATAAAACAGGCAATCAATCAAACCTGTCACAGAATCTTCTTGATTTCACTTCTTATTGGGACTACAATAGCAATATCAGAAGAATCAGTCTCTTCTGCAGAATATACGAAGGAGGTTTCCCATGAATGTATTAGTCATTGGCGGCGTAGCCGCCGGAACCAAAACGGCAGCCAAGCTGAAACGGGAAGACCGCAGTACAGATGTTACCATTATCACCAGAGACAGTCATATTTCCTATGCCGGCTGCGGACTCCCCTATTATGTCGGAGGCGCAATCGAAAGCGAGGCTTCTCTGATTGTCAATACCCCCGAGAAATTCTCCGCCCTGACCGGCGTCGCGGTGCTTACGCGCAGAGAAGCGTTTCTGGTAGATCCGTCCGGCAAGACGGTTACGGCCAGGAATCTGGATACCGGCGAACCGGAGGTATATTCTTACGACCGCCTTGTTATTGCAGTCGGAGCATCCGCCGTGATTCCTCCGATTGAAGGAATTGACAAGGAGGGAATCTTCTGCCTGCGCACGCCGGACGATGCTTCCGCGATCCGTTCTTATATGGAGAGCAGATCCGTTAAGAAAGCCGTTGTGATCGGCGGGGGCTTTATCGGATTAGAGACGGCGGAGAATCTGAACGCGAAGGGCATTTCGGTAACGGTGGTTGACGTTGCTCCCCAGATTATGCCGAATGTCTTCGATCCGGAGATGGCGGCCTACGCGAAGAAGCATCTGATCCGGCACGGAATCCGGGTTCTGACCGGCACGAGGGCAGAAGCGGCGCAGGGAGATACAACGGTAACTGCGCTTAAGACCTCCTCGGGCGTCCTCCCCTGCGATATGATAATCATATCGGCAGGTATCCGTCCGAATACGGATTTCTTAAAGGACTGCGGACTGGAAATGATAAAGGGAACTCTGATTGTTGACGGGCATATGAGAACCAATCTTCCGGATATCTATGCCGCCGGTGACTGCGCTATGGTTGTGAACCGGATTACGGGAAACAGACAGTGGTCTCCCATGGGATCATCCGCCAATCTTGAGGGCAGAACCCTGGGGCTTGGCCTTGCCGGAAAGGAGGGTTCCTTCCCCGGCGTCCTGGGAACGGCCGTTGTCCGGCTTCCCGGCCTGAACTGCGGACGTACCGGCCTTACAGAGTCTCAGGCCGCAGAAGCAGGCTATGATGTTGTCACCGCGCTTGCCGTCACGGATGACAAAGCGCACTATTATCCGGACGCTTCCTTCTTCATCACGAAGCTGATCGCCGACAGAGCTACGCATAAGCTGCTTGGAATTCAGGTATTCGGCCCCGGAGCCGTGGATAAGATGACCGACATCGCAGTGCTGGGGATTTCCATGGGCGCGGCGCTGGAGGATTATGACAACTTAGACTTCGCCTATGCTCCTCCGTTCTCAACCGCGATTCATCCCTTTGTCCAGGCCGTCTATATCCTGCAAAACAAGCTAAGCGGCGCTCTGGTCAGCATGACGCCCGCAGAATACGCGGCCGGCAAGGCAAAGGATTACCGGATCCTTGACGTGAATCCCTCTCCTGCCATTCCAGGCGCCGATTACGTGAATCTGGCCGGTGTGAACGGACCGCTTGAAGGCATCGGCAAAGCTGAAAAGCTTCTGCTGGTATGCGCGAGGGGCAAGAGAGCCTATTTCCTTCAGAACCGCTTAAGATACTACGGCTACACGAATACCGTGGTGCTCGAAGGCGCTACGTTCTTTAATGAAGTACATGTAAACCGCAGGGAGAAGATTTCTCCCGCAGATGTTACCCGTGTAAAGGCGCTTGGCTTCCTTCAAGATAAAAGAACCGGCGATCACTTTAACGGCCGTGTCATTACCCGGAACGGCAAGATAACCGCCGCGGAAAGCCGCGCCATTACCGAAGCGGCAGAGCTCTTCGGCAGCGGGGAAATCGCGATGACCTCCCGTCTGACCATGGAGATCCAGGGCGTTCCTTATGAGAATATCGAGCCCCTTCGCGAATATCTGGCCCGGTTCGGACTGGAAACCGGAGGCACTGGATCGAAGGTCCGTCCTGTCGTCTCGTGTAAGGGAACCACCTGTCAGTACGGACTGATTGATACCTTCGCTCTTTCCGAGGAGATTCACGAGCGTTTTTACGTCGGATACCGCGATGTGAAGCTGCCTCATAAGTTCAAGATTGCGGTCGGCGGATGTCCGAATAACTGCGTTAAGCCGGATCTGAACGATATCGGAATCATCGGGCAGCGCGTTCCCGAGCCTGATCCCGGACTGTGCCGCGGCTGCGGGGTCTGTCAGATCGAAAAGGCCTGTCCGATTCATGTGGCCCGGATGGAGGACGGCGTCATTACTGTGGATTCCGCGGCCTGCAATCACTGCGGAAGATGTATCGGAAAATGTCCGTTCCGGGTATTTGAACAGTACACGAACGGATATCGCATCTATATCGGCGGAAGATGGGGCAAGAAAGTCGCCCAGGGCCGCAGCCTTGATAAGATCTTCACCGATAAGGATGAGGTGCTCGCCGTTGTGGAGAAGGCAATCCTGCTCTTCCGTGAACAGGGACTGACAGGAGAACGGTTCGCGGATACGGTGAACCGCCTTGGCTTCGACAATGTACAGGAGCAGCTGCTTTCTGATGATTTGCTGGCGCGCAGAGAAGAGAATCTGAAGGCAGAGAAGCATCTGAAGGGCGGAGCAACCTGCTGATAAAAATGTTATATATGGAAAGGAAAAGAAACAGGTAATTGAATCATGGCAAAGAAATCTTATGAAATTGACATGTGCAACGGACCGCTGCTTGGCAAGCTTCTGATATTTTCACTGCCGCTTATGCTGTCCGGAATCCTGCAGCTGTTATTCAACGCCGCGGATCTGATTGTAGTCGGCCAGTTTGCGACGAACAGCAAGACAGCTCTGGCTGCGGTCGGCTCCACAGGATCGCTCACAAATCTGATTATTAATGTATTTATCGGACTGTCCGTCGGCTCTAATGTTCTGGTCGCCCGTTTCTACGGCGCCAAACGAAATGACGAGGTGAACCGGGTTGTACATACTTCAATCATGATCAGCATAATATTCGGTATTTTTCTCGCATTTTTTGGCGTTGCAACGGCCAGATACCTTCTTGAGCTGATGGATACTCCTGAGGATGTACTGGATCAGGCTACGCTGTACATGAGAATCTACTTTGCCGGAATGCCTGTTATTATGCTGTATAATTTCGGCAGCGCCATTCTGCGCGCAATGGGAGATACGAAAAGGCCCCTTTACTATCTGCTGATTGCCGGAATTGTGAATGTAATTCTGAATCTGATATTTGTAATCCAGTTTCACTTAGATGTTGCCGGTGTTGCCATTGCGACGGTCATTTCCCAGGCCATTTCCGCAGCCTTGATCGTCCTAAGCCTTACAAAAAGCGACGGCCCGTGCAGGCTGAATCTGCGGAAGCTCCGGATTCATAAAACAGAGCTTCTCCGGATGGCTCAGATCGGACTTCCCGCCGGATTCCAGGGCGCAATATTCTCGATTTCTAACGTTCTGATCCAGTCCTCCATTAATTCGTTCGGTTCCACCGCGATGGCGGGGAGTACGGCGTCGGCGAATATTGAAGGGTTCGTCTATACGGCAATGAACACCTTCCATCACACTGCAGTGAACTTCACCAGCCAGAATCTGGGAGCGCACAAGTTCGACCGCATCAAGAAGTCGATCCTCCTGAATATTGTCCTTGTCTCCATCGTCGGAATTCTCCTCGGCGGCGGAGCCTATCTGCTCGGACCAGAGCTTCTGCGGATATACAACAAGGATGCCGAGGTTGTCAGCTACGGAATGATTCGTCTCCTGTATGTCTGTGTTCCCTACTTCCTGTGCGGCATTATGGATACGCTGGTCGGCGGAATCCGCGGCATGGGCGTGTCCGTGCTTCCCATGTTCACCTCTCTGATCGGTGCGTGCGGTCTGCGGATTCTCTGGATCTATACGATCTTCCAATGGGATCGCACCCTGCCGGTACTATTTCTGTCTTATCCGGTTACCTGGCTGATCACGGCGCTGGCTCATACCGTATGCTGCATCATCGTATACCGGAGGATTGTACGTCATGCGGGGGTAACTGTAAAAGAATGAAAGAACTATTTGACGAGAATCAGATTCTGGAATTGGGCAAGGCTCTGTCTTCCCCCATCCGGCTGAAGATTATCAGACTGCTCGCCGAGAATGACGGCAAGAACTTTAACGAACTGGCCGAACGGCTCAGCATTACCGGAAGCGCCATAACCGCGCACATTAATCAGCTTGAGAAGGCCGGCATTCTGCGCGTGGAGTCCACAGCCGGGAAGCATGGGATGCAGAAGCAATGCTATATTAATGAATGGCGCTTTCTGATCGATTTTCAGGAGGAAAAACGGCAGCAGAATACCTTCCATGCCGAGATTCCCATCGGAAGCTACTGCTCCTACCAGGCGAATCCGACCTGCGGTCTGGCGACGACCGAGAAAAATATCGGATATTACGATGATCCCAGATACTTCGATGATCCGGAGCATATCTATGCGGGAATCCTGTGGCTGACCGAGGGCTATGTCGAATATCGCCTGCCTAATTACCTGGCAAAGAATCAGACGATCGGCGAGCTTCAGATTACGCAGGAGCTGTCCTCCGAAGCTCCGGGGTTCTGCGAAAAATGGCCAAGCGAAATCTTCTTTTCTCTCAATGATACCATTCTTGGAAGCTTCGTCTGTCCCGGCGATTTCGGTTTGAAGACAGGCTTGTATTCCCCTGACTGGTGGGTATACGGCAAGAATCAGTACGGAATGCTGAAAGCTCTGGTCATCAACCATTCCGGCTGTTATCTTGACGGTCAGAAAATCAGCTCGTTCACGATAGATGATCTGCACCTTTCCTCCTCCTCTGAGATCCGATACCGCATCAGCGCTCCGGATTCCGGAACAGGCCGCGGTGGAATGACTCTGTTCGGAAAGGGCTTCGGCAATTATAATCAGGACATCAAATGCTGTTATGTCCTGGAAGAAAAATAAATCCGGCCTGCGGCGGACGGCTTATACGAGCCGATTACATCCGGCCGCAGGCTTTTTACGGACTTTTTAACAGCTTTCCGGGAGTTCCGTAAGCTTTTATCAAACGGTCTCAGGAATGCTTCAGCAGGAACTTAACAATCCTCTCCGGATCCTCAAGGCAGTGGGGATGATGTCCCACTCCTTTCTTCATGATCCGCTCGAACGGAGCACCCGTCCCGGCATACCGCTCCTCAATCAGCCTGCCGTTCTCATCGTATGGAACTACAACGTCCTCATCCCCCGCAACCAGAATCAGCGGAATCCGGCAGGCCGCGAAATCCGCAAGCTCTTTTGCAAGCTGCTTCGGATAGAGCTCTTCCATCTCTGTTTCCGTCATTTTGTAACAGTCCTTACATTCCTCCCATTCCGTCCGGCCGCCCTGTCCGCTTCCCTTTCCTCCCGGCCAGCTGCGCAGATCAACAACCGGAGCGTCCAGATATATTGCGGCCGCTGCCTCCGGATAAGCGGCGGCGAACCGTCTGGCATACAATCCTCCCCTGCTGAATCCAAACAACACGGCTCCCTCCGCAAAGCCCTGTTTCCCGGTCAGATAATCATAGAACTCCTTCATATATCCGACTGCCTCATCACATCCGTACAGATTGCTGATTCCAAGATAGACCAGGTAATATCCCTGTCTTACCATCTCAATTTCCGCGTTCGGAAACGCGCCGAAGAACTCCGTCTTCCAGAGCCATTTCTTTTTCCCGGAAAACGGCTCTCCGTTCGGACATACCAGGATTGCCCGATGTCCGGCAAATTCAAAATCATACCGCGCATAGTCCATCCACAGACGCACAATCAGTCCGTGTCCATTCTCTGTCGGATGGATTCCGTCCCAGCACCAGTAGGACGCATCCTTCTTCCCGCACATCTCGTCAAAAGCCTTCTGAAGGGGAACGAAGATTCCTCTGTTCAGAATACCATAATGGCCTTTGCCTTATCATCATAGCATATACATTCCGTAAAATCCATGGAATATTCCTTTCTTTCTTACTGCCTGTGATGATTGTAATATTCCTCTGTTTATGCTATACTGAACTTTAATAAAACAGAATCGGAAAGGGGTATAACGCTTATGAAACGAATCGGTATCTTAACCAGCGGCGGCGACTGTCAGGGTTTGAACGCGGCAATCCGCGGGGTATGTAAGGCTCTCTATGAGGAATTCAGACAGGATATTGAGATCTACGGCATTCACGATGGCTATCGCGGTCTGATCGAAGGGGATTACCGCAAGATGTCTCCCAGGGATTTCTCCGGAATTCTGACTCTGGGCGGCACTATTCTCGGAACCTCCCGCCAGCCGTTCAAGCTGATGCGCGTAATCGGAGATGATAAGAGAGATAAAGTACAATGTATGAAGGATAATTATAAAAAGATGAAGCTGGACTGCCTTGTCGTCCTCGGCGGCAACGGAACCCATAAGACAGCCAATCTTCTGAATGAAGAGGGGCTCCACGTTGTATCCCTTCCCAAGACGATTGATAATGACGTATGGGGAACCGAGATGACGTTCGGCTTCCATTCCGCCGTTGAGATCGCCACCAATGTGCTTGACTGTATCCATACCACGGCTACTTCGCACGGACGTGTATTTATCGTAGAGATTATGGGACACAAGGTCGGCTGGCTTCCGCTGTACGCCGGTATCGCGGGCGGCGCGGACGTGATTTTGATTCCTGAGATTCCGTATGATATTGATTCCGTCACGGCAACCCTCGAAGCCCGGAACAAGGCCGGGAAACGCTTCTCCATTCTGGCCGTGGCCGAAGGCGCGCTCTCCGTTCAGGAGGCCGGATTAAGCAAGAAGGAGTTCAAGGTCAAGAGAGCGGCCATGCCCTTCCCTTCCATCTCCTACCGCCTTGCCAATGAGATCGCGGAGAAGACCGGACAGGAGATCCGCGTGACCGTTCCCGGTCATTTCCAGCGCGGCGGCGGCCCGTGCGCCTACGACCGCGTTCTCTCCACCCGCTTCGGCACCGCTGCCGCAAAGCTGATCAAGGAGCAGAACTACGGGAACATGGTAGCGCTTCAGAATGATTCGATTGTACCGGTTTCTCTCTCCCAGGTTGCGGGTAAGCTTAAGACGGTGCCGAAGGACTGCGAAGAGGTTATGAGCGCGAAAGAGCTTGGAATCACGTTCGGAGACTGAGTTTCCAGAAGGCAGTTCTTCTCGAAGACATGGTATGAGATCGTCTTCCGTTGTTTTCTGATATTACACAACCTGCCGGAACCCGGGCTGACGCCCGGGTTCCGGCAGGTTGTCTGTTGATCCGGTCTTATATTATGAACGGTTCCGAAGGATCCGCCACCGTCATCTTATACTGTCTCTTCTCCTTCTTCCCGGGATAATTTCCCTGTCTCTCCTTAAAGGTCAGGGCCTTCTTCTCATAATCCCAGCACAGCTTCATTACGCAATACTCGCCCTTCTCATATCCGTATCCGTCGCCCGCATCCTCATACAGCTCATATTCCGCATCCTTTCCGGGATAGACGCGCAGCTCCGTTACGCCGTCCTCCTGCTCTGCGGCATATTCACCTTC
>DVNP01000132.1 GCA_018714285.1 Candidatus Caccomorpha excrementavium
CTTCCGTGGCAGAGGAGTATCATGCGAGCTTTTTCCGGGTGGCTTCTTCCATGGCGCTTAAGGATAACATTATGAGCAATGAAAGCTATTATATTGTAGAAATTAAATCGCTGAAGAGAATTCTTGACAGCGTGGATGACGAGATTCCCATGCTTTGCTTCGTTGACGAGGTGCTCAGGGGAACCAACACGCTGGAGAGAATTGCCGCGTCCTCCCAGATTCTGAACAGCTTTGCAAAGTCCGGGGCCATGTGCTTCGCAGCGACACACGATATCGAACTGACGCATATTCTGGAGAAGGAATTCTCGAATTATCATTTTCAGGAGCAGGTAGAGGACAACCTTGTTCTGTTCGACTATCTGCTATACCGGGGCAGAGCCGTTTCGCGCAACGCAATTAAACTGTTGGGAATTATGGGATATTCACAGGATATCATAGACAGGGCGGATCAGGCATCCAACTATTTTCTGGAGCACGGCGAATGGAGATCCATTCAGATTTAACGCGCGGGAATATGGCGCAGAAATGAGGATAGCATGAAAGTTACAATCTATACGGACGGCGCCGCAAGGGGAAACCCGGACGGCCCGGGCGGATACGGCACCATTCTTTCCTATGTGGATTCCAGAGGAACGGAGCATAGAAAGGAGCTGTCCGCCGGATACCAGAGAACGACGAATAACCGGATGGAGCTGATGGCCGCAATCGCCGGTCTGGAAGCGCTGAACCGTCCCTGTAAGGTTACGCTGTATTCGGACTCCCAGTATCTGGTCAGAGCATTTAACGAGCACTGGATTGACGGCTGGATTAAGAAGGGCTGGAAGCGTTCCGCCAATGAACCCGTGAAGAATGTCGATCTGTGGAAGCGGCTGTTATCGGCAAAACAGCCGCACCAGGTCACGTTTATCTGGGTGAAGGGACATAACGGGCATCCGCAAAATGAACGGTGCGACCGGCTGGCGACGGCGGCCGCGGACGGGACCGGCCTCCTTATCGATCCGGGCGTATAAGTTCCAAAGAAGAGAGGAAGAACCAATGACACAATTAACTCCAATGATGCAGCAATATATGGAGGTTAAGAATCAATATAAAGACTGTATTTTGTTTTACCGGCTCGGCGATTTCTATGAGATGTTCTTCGACGACGCGCTGACGGTGTCAAGGGAACTTGAACTTACGCTGACCGGCAAAAGCTGTGGATTAGAAGAGCGGGCTCCCATGTGCGGAGTCCCTTATCATGCGGCGGACGGATATCTGAGCAGACTGATCGCCAAGGGATATCGTGTGGCCATCTGCGAACAGATGGAGGATCCGAAGTCCGTAAAAGGACTTGTGAAGCGGGAAGTGATCCGCATTGTCACTCCCGGAACCAATCTGAATCCGCAGACTCTGGATGAAACCAGGAATAATTATCTGATCGGAATCTATTATACGGCCTCCCGTACCGGCCTGTCCGCGGTTGACATCACAACAGGCGATTATTACGTAACGGAAGTGGATTCCGAGCGGAAGCTGACGGATGAAATCAACAAATACGCGCCGTCGGAAATCATCTGCAATCCGGCGTTTTTAACCGGCAGCGCGAGCGCCCGCGAGCTTAAGGAACGTCTGCCCGCAGCGGTAAGAGCGCTTGAGGATCGGCAGTTTGCGAAGGACGCCTGCGAGAGCAGCCTGAAGGAACATTTTCATGTAACCTCCCTTGACGGGCTGGGGCTGCATGATTATACGGCCGGAGTCATTGCCGCGGGCGCGGTGATGCGTTATCTGTATGAGACGCAGAAGAGTACCCTTCCGCATCTGACACATATTACCCCGTATGTAACGACCAGATTCATGGTGCTTGACAGCTCAGCCAGACGGAATCTGGAGCTGACGGAGACGCTCCGCGAAAAAACAAAGAAGGGATCTCTGCTGTGGGTTCTTGATAAAACAAAGACAGCTATGGGCGCGCGGCTTCTAAGAAGCTATGTGGAGCAGCCGCTGCTTGAGAAGGATGAAATTAACCGCAGGCTGGATGTGGTAGAAGAGCTTAAGGAAAATGCGATTACAAGAGAAGAGATCCGGGAATATCTTAATTCCGTCTATGATCTGGAACGGCTGCTGGGGCGTATCAGTTATAAGACGGCGAATCCAAGAGACTTAACGGCCTTTGCCTCCTCTCTTTCCATGCTTCCCGCCATCAAATATCTTCTGGAAGGCTTTCACTCGGAGCTCCTTACACAAACAGACCACCAGATGGATCCTCTTGAGGATCTGAAAAAGCTGATTGAGGATTCCATCGCGGAAGAGCCGCCGGTTGCCGTGCGTGAGGGAGGCATCATACGGGAGGGATTCCATGCGGAGGTGGACAGACTGAGAGCGGCCAAGACGGACGGAAAGACATGGCTTGCCGAACTGGAATCCAGGGAGAGAGAAAAGACCGGGATTAAGAACCTGAGAATCCGCTTCAACCGGGTCTTCGGTTATTATCTGGAGGTAACGAATTCGTTCCGGAATCTCGTTCCGGACACCTGGATCCGGAAGCAGACGCTTACCAACGCGGAACGTTATACAACACCGGAATTGAAGGAGCTTGAGGAGGTGATTCTTGGAGCTGAGGATAAACTCTTCTCGCTGGAATACGATCTGTTCTGTGAGATTCGTGACCGGATCGCGGGAGAAGTAAAGAGGATTCAGCAGACAGCCAAAGCGGTTGCAGGATTGGATGTCTATGCGTCCCTGGCTGCGGCTGCGGAACGGAACCGCTACGTAAGGCCAAAAATCAATGAGGACGGAATCATCCGTATCACCGGCGGAAGACATCCGGTTGTAGAACGAATGATACCGAATGATTTGTTCGTCGCGAACGATACGCTGCTGGATAATGACAGCAACCGGATTTCCATTATTACCGGCCCTAATATGGCCGGCAAGTCCACCTATATGCGTCAGAGCGCCCTGATTGTTCTGATGGCGCAGCTTGGAAGCTTTGTCCCCGCCGAGAGCGCGGATATCGGTATTGTCGATCGAATCTTTACCAGAGTCGGAGCTTCCGATGATCTTGCTTCGGGACAGAGCACCTTCATGGTGGAAATGACGGAGGTTGCCAATATCCTGCGGAACGCGACGAGAAACAGTCTGTTAATCCTGGATGAAATCGGACGCGGCACAAGCACCTTCGACGGACTGTCCATCGCGTGGGCCGTAGTTGAGCATATCAGCGATGTCAGACGTCTTGGCGCCAAAACGCTGTTCGCCACGCACTACCACGAGCTGACGGAGCTGGAGGGAAAGCTTCCGTCCGTGAACAACTACTGCATCGCGGTCAGGGAACAGGGCGATGACATTGTTTTCCTGCGCAGGATCGTACGCGGAGGCGCGGATAAAAGCTATGGAATTCAGGTCGCCAGACTCGCCGGCGTACCGGAGAGCGTATTAAACCGCGCGAAGGAAATCGTGGAGAAACTGGTAGAAACCGATATTGCCAGGAAAGCAAGACAGATAGCGGGAGAACAGGCAGAGAGCACGCCTTCCGATACCGGGAAGCAAAAGTCAACTTCGGGCGCGAGGCACAGAAAGAAGCCAAAGGAGGATACCGGTCAGCTTTCCATGTTTTCCGCAGAGGATTATTCCGATGTGCTTCTTAAGCTTCGAAATGTGGATCTTTCCCGTATGCGTCCGATTGAGGCGCTTAATCTGCTTGACGAGCTTCAGATTACGCTGCGGGAAAGAATGTAGCAGCAAAAGGGAGGGATTCGTATGGCTGTTATTTCTCTGCTCGATCAGGATACGATCAATCAGATAGCCGCCGGGGAGGTCGTTGAACGTCCCTCTTCGGTAGTCAAGGAGCTTCTGGAAAATTCCATGGACGCGGGCGCAACCGCAGTGACCGCCGAAATCAGGGACGGCGGGATTGGACTGATCCGAATCACGGACAATGGCTTCGGAATCGAACCGGATCAGATCCACACGGCATTTCTGCGCCATACAACCAGCAAGATCCGGAATGTATCCGATCTGCTCACGCTCAAAAGCCTGGGATTTCGCGGAGAAGCTCTCTCAAGCATCTGCGCCGTGGCACAGGTTGAGCTGATTACCAAGACGCGCGGCGAGCCGGCAGGAATCCGTTATCTGATTGAAGGAGGAGAGGAGAAAAAGCTTGAGGAAATCGGATGCCCGGACGGGACAACCTTTCTTGTCCGGAATCTTTTCTACAATACGCCGGCAAGGCTCAAGTTTCTGAAAAGTCCCGCGACAGAAGCCGGATATATTAATGATCTGGTGGAACGGCTTGCCATATCGCACCCGGAGATCTCCTTCACCTTGATCAACAACGGAAAAACTCTGCTTCACACCTCGGGGAACCGCAGCGTAAAGGATGTCCTCTATCAGATATACGGTCGTGAAATTACATCCCAGCTGGCTCTGGTTCAGTATGAAGAGGACGGCGCATCGGTAAGCGGCTATGCCGGCCGGCCCGTTATTTCAAGAGGAAACCGTAATTACGAGAATTATTTTATTAACGGACGCTATGTCCGAAGTCCCGTCCTGATGCGGGCAATCGAAGACGCCTATAAGCCTTACACCATGACGCATAAGTATCCGTTCACGGCGCTGCATTTTGATATCGATACCGCTGCCATGGATGTGAATGTTCATCCGACCAAGCTGGAAGTGAGATTCTCGGATCCGGAATTCATCTATCGCCTTGCGAACAGAGCCGTATCCGGAGCCCTGAACGGTCTGAACATGATTCCGGCCGTCGGACCAGGACCGGAATCCCGCGCCGGTAAGCCAAAGCATCAGGCTGTCCCGGAGCCCTT
>DVNP01000133.1 GCA_018714285.1 Candidatus Caccomorpha excrementavium
GGAGGTCGGACAGAATTATACCGACAATATTGTCGCGCTCTATTATTATGAGCGGCAGTTCTGTCCGAAGGTGGAATTCCTGACGAATACGGTGTTCTGCGTATTTCTGGATAATGGTGTGGAAGTATACAGAATGCAGGAGACACCGGGAGATCCGATCTTTACCAAAGCTTTTGAACAGGAGATTCAGAGTATTTTCTATAATGAAAGCTATATCGGTTTTGTTCTGTCGAATGAAGAGGGAAGTGATAGATATCGGATGGAAGTATATGATCTGTCGGGGAACATGGTTCTTATTGAAACGATGAATGATAACTACAAGGATATCATGGTATCCGACGATGAGGTGATCTATTATGATGATCTGAATGTTGTGATTACAAAGCTGAATGGGATAGAGAAGTTCAGATACAAGTTTTCAACCAATATTGATTTCTTCCTTCCCGGCGGGAATTCGCAGAGGTATTTGATGGCAACCGATTCAGAGATCATAACAATAAAACTGACACAAAAGAAGGAGGAGTAACACAATGAACTGGCTGTTAATCGCGGTACTGGCAGTGCTTGCGGTCTGCGCGTTCCGGGGAATGAAGGTCGGGCTGATTAAGACTGTATTCTCCGTATGCTCAACCATTGTTGTATTGCTGCTGACGCTCTGGATCAGTCCGCAGGTAAGCAAATGGATGCAGGGTAATGAGAATGTCTTCGGATATTTTTCCGAACAGGTGGATCGTGTAGTGGATTTTTCAGGAGTCGGAGAGACGATTTCGGAGCAGATGGAATTTATCAATCAGCTTCCGCTTCCGGGGAAATTAAAAGAAGCGATTCAGGAAAATAATAACGCGGACACCTATGCGCAGCTGGCAGTGAATAATTTTGAGGCCTATGTGGTCAACTATCTGACCTGTATTATTATCAATGCTGTTGCGTTCGTTGTAACCTTTCTGGTTCTGCGGATTGTCGTAACGATAGTTTCACTGGTGCTGAATCTGGTCAGCAAGCTGCCGATTATTCACGGCATGAATAAGCTGGCGGGACTGGCGGCCGGATTGATTCATGGAATCATTCTTGTCTGGATTGCCTTTGTGCTGATTACCATGTTCGGAGGAAGCGAATTCGGAAGCAGTACGCTTCGGCTGATTGGGGACAGCAGGATCCTGGGATTTTTATATGACAATAATCTGATCCTGCGCTTTATTACGGATGTGGGCAAGATGGCGCTCTGACAGGAAGGACGCGCGCTTATGCCCGGAAAAATAAGTTGAAATGACGGGGTATATCGTCTATACTTACTATATACATGCAGTTAAATTGTAAAGGAGACTTGAACATGAATGCAGTTTTGGAGAGATTTCAGAAGCTTGGAATTATTCCGGTTGTCAAGATTGATGACGCGAAGAACGCGGTTCCGCTTGCCAAGGCGCTTTGCGAAGGAGGGCTTCCGGTTGCTGAGGTAACCTTCCGTACGGCGGCTGCCGAAGAAGCAATCCGTCTGATGTGTGAAGCCTGCCCGGATATGTTCGTAGGCGCCGGTACGGTTCTGACTACGGAGCAGGTAGACAGGGCGGTTGCCGCAGGCGCGAAGTTTATCGTAAGCCCGGGTCTGAATCCCAGGGTGGTGAAGTATTGTGTGGACAGGAATATACCGATTACGCCCGGAACCTCCAGCCCGAGTGATATTGAAGCGGCGCTGGAATTCGGCCTGGAAGCGGTTAAGTTCTTCCCGGCGGAGGCTTCCGGCGGCCTTGCCAAGATTAAAGCGATGGCTGCGCCTTATGTGAATATGAAGTTCATGCCGACCGGCGGAATTAACGCGAAGAATCTGACCTCTTATCTGGATTTCCCAAAGATTTTAGCCTGCGGCGGAAGCTGGATGGTGAGCGACGCGCTGATTAACGCGGGTGATTTTGATCAGATCAGGGCGCTTACCAGAGAGGCCGTGAATACGATGCTCGGATTTGAACTGAAGCATATCGGGATTAACGCGGCGAATGAAGAGGAGGCGAATGCTGTAGCCGGAACGTTCGAGAAGCTGTTCGGATTCACGAAGAACGCGGGCAACAGCTCTGTCTTTGCGGGCAGCGAGGTTGAAGTTATGAAGACTCCGTATTACGGGAAGAACGGACATATTGCAATTCAGACGAACTATCTTGACCGCGCGATTTATCATATGGAGCTTCAGGGCGTCGAGTTCGATCCGGATTCGAAGAAATATGATAAGAACGGGAATATGACCGCAATTTATCTGAAGGGTGAGATTGGAGGATTCGCGGTGCATCTGGTACAGAAGAAGTAGAAGAGTTGGCGGATAGAGCAGGCATCGGCCTGCGCGAAAGAGGTCTGCCATATGGAAGAGAATGGAGCTGCAGATTAATGATTGTCAAACATAATATATTGCATATGACTTGCTCATGACAGCGCAATATAATATGTGAGGCTTTCATTTCCTGACAGCTCCATTTAAAATGCCTGTTTATAAGGGACCGCTGAATTATGTTTTCAGGTCAGACCCTTTTCGTTCTCGATGATAGAAGTTTTACTGTCCAAGGAACGCCCCGTTCTCTTTCAGAATTCTCTGAAGCTCAGGAACGGAAACGGTTTTGGCAGTAGTTCCGGTGCGGAACGCAAGTCCTGCGGCAGTGCCGGCGGCCTGTCCAAGACAGCAGCAGATCGGCATAATCCGGATAGAAGCCTGCGCTTCGTGAGTCGTCGAGATACAGCGCCCTGCCACAATTAAGTTGGCATATTCCTTCGGAAGGAGGCTGCGGTAGGGAATGGTATAATACTCGCCGGGCTTAAAGTAATAGTGGCTGGTTCCGCTTCCGGCAGGATTGTGAATATCAATATCATAATTACCCGCGGCAATTGAATCCTCAAACCGGGTGCAGGCCTTCAGTTCATCGGCAGTCAGCACATGCTCGCCAACCAGTCTTCTGCTCTCACGGACGCCGATATCAGCGGCCACAGATACCAGCACGCTGTCGGCAAAGGCCTTGGAATGATTCTGAAGCAGATCCATCAGCTCAATGATCTGTTTTCTGGCCTTTGTCTCCGCCGCGCTCAGTTCCAGCGGATCAACCGGATTATGGAAGATGACGCGGGTAGAGTTCATATGTACAATACCGCGTCCGGGACCGCTGAAGAAGAAGATGTTCTCTCTGGGATCAGAGATTTTGCCTTCGGCCTGATATTGCTTGTAAAGGGCCTGTACTCTGTCTTCCTCCTCGGCCCAGAGCTCTTCCTTCACATTTGCAATCCGGAAGCAGGTTGTCATGGGCTGGCATAAGCCGTCTTCTGTTCTGCCGACTTCGTATTCACAGCCTGCGAAAGCAAACAGATCGCCGTCTCCGGTCGCATCAACATAGAAATCCGCGCTCAGCTCAAGAACGCCGGATTTTACGGCAAAACGAACCGCGTCAATTTTGTCTTTGCCGGTTTTTACTTCAAATAATCTGGCATGGAACAATACATCCACACCATTTCGGGCCGCGATTTCATCCAGCATATACTTGTAGTATTCGGTCATATACATACTGGGAGATTTTATCTGCCCGGCGCTCTGCGGCGGAAGCAGCTCGCGGTAGAGATCCTGAAATTCTTTGAACATACCGGCGCTTAATTCCCGGACGGTATCTTCGCCGGGAAGACAGGTGGCATTGTCCATAAACGGATAGATCAGACAATTTGACATTGCGCCGCCAAGAGAGCCCGACTGCTCTGCAATCAGAACACAAAGACCTTCCCTTGCCGCGCTGACTGCGGCGGCAACCCCTGTAAGCCCTCCGCCGGTTACGATTAGATTATAATGCTTCATAATGTCCTCCATATATCTTGAATATACACCGTCTGAAACAATTCCTGACTCTTTTCTTTTGGTCGGACTTTGATGTATAATTTCAGTATAAAGAATTCGGATCAGAAAAGCCTTTATTTTTGATACAGAATCTTGAATTAAGGATAGTGAAATGCCGGACAGAAATTCGGATGGATTGCCAGAGCTGCGGAAATGCCGGGCTGTCACTATATATAGAAGAAAAATGA
>DVNP01000134.1 GCA_018714285.1 Candidatus Caccomorpha excrementavium
GAAGGTCGGACGGAGCTTTGCAACGGTACTGAAGCTGATGGACGAATATCCGAATTATAAGTTCATGTCCAGCCAGCCTCAGCTTTATGCATTCCTGAAGGAGCGATATCCAGCTCTGTATGAGAAGGTAAAGGCGCGCGTGGCGGAAGGAAGATGGGAGCCGGAAGGCGGCATGTGGCTGGAGGCGGACTGCAATCTGACCTCGGGCGAATCTCTTGTCAGGCAGTTCATGCACGGCAAGCGTTTCTTCAAAGAGGAGTTCGGCGTTGATAACCGGATCCTGTGGCTGCCGGATGTATTCGGATATTCGGGCGCTCTGCCGCAGATTATGAAGAAGAGTGGAATTGACTATTTCATGACGACGAAGTTGGCATGGAATCAGTTCGATAAGATTCCTTATGATACAATGATGTGGAGAGGTATTGACGGCACGGAGATCCTGACCCACTTAATTACGACACTGGGAGTGGGACAGCCGACAACGGAATTCTTCACAACGTATAACGGAATGCTGCATCCGGACGCAATTATGGGCGGCTGGGAGAGATATCAGAATAAGGATATCAACAGAGACATTCTGATCTCGTACGGCTACGGTGACGGCGGCGGCGGTCCGACCAGAGACATGCTGGAGACCTCGATCCGCATGGAGAAGGGCGTAAAGGGAATCCCCATGGTCCGTCAGGAGTTCGCGGGCACGTATTTCAAAGAGCTGGATGAGAGAGTGCGCGGGAACAGGAGACTTCCGGTATGGGAAGGCGAGTTCTATTTTGAATATCACAGAGGAACCTATACCTCCATGGCGAGGAATAAGCGCTCAAACCGCAAGTCCGAGCTTATGATGATGGATTTGGAGCTGTTGTCCGCCATGACGGACGGAGTGCTTCCGTATCCGACCGAACCGCTTGACAGAATGTGGAAGAAGATTCTTCTGAATCAGTTCCATGATATTCTTCCGGGTTCTTCGATTAAGGAAGTATATGAGGTTACGAAGGCCGAATATGCGCAGATTAAGGAAGAAGCGGAAGGTCTGATCACGGAGAGGCTGAATGCACTGACTCCGGCTGGCAGCGGCATTACCATATATAACACAACCGGCTGGGAGCGCGACGATGTGGTAGCTCTTGGAGCGGACGCGGCAGATATGCTTGTGGACGAGAACGGTACGGAATATCCGGTGCAGAAGACTGCGGCCGGAGCGGTTGCTTATGTGAAGGGAATTCCTTCCAAGGGATATAAGACATTTAAGACCGTATCGAAGGAGTCCGGGAAGAGCGCGTTCGTATTCGACGGAACCAGGAAGCTTGAGACTCCGTTCTATCTGGTAGAGCTGAATGAGGACGGCACGATCGGCAGAATCTATGATAAGGAGAACGAGAGAGAGGTTCTGCAGGAGGGCGCGAAGGCGAACCTGCTCCGTATGTATGAGGACAAGCCGATTTACTATGATAACTGGGATATTGACATTTATTATACCGAGAAGTACTGGGATGCTCTGGAATTCGACAGTATGGAATGGACGGAGAAGGGACCGGTAAGAGCTGCGCTTGAGATTAAGAGAAGGATCAGCAATTCCGTAATCTGCCAGAAGATTTATTTCTATGCGGATATCAGACGGATCGATTTTGATACCTGGGTAGACTGGAAGGAGCATCAGCATCTGCTGAAGGTTCATTTTCCGGTTGCGGTGCATACGGATGAGGCGACGTTCGATATTCAGTTCGGCAATCTGACCAGGAAGGTTCATACCAATACGAGCTGGGATAAGGCGCGTTTTGAGAGCTGCGGCCAGAAGTGGGCGGATCTGTCTGAAGGCAATTACGGAGTCAGCTTAATGAATGACTGCAAGTACGGCCATTCGATTAAGAACAGCACGTTCGGGCTTACGCTGATTAAGTCCGGCATTGAGCCGAATCCGACTACGGATCAGGAAGAGCATGTATTTACCTACTCTCTGTATCCGCATGCCGGCGGCTGGAGAGCCGGCGGTACGGTACGCGAGGCTTACAGGCTGAATCAGCCGGCTTACGCGGTTGCGGGCGGGAATCCCGGAGCTTCGTTCGGTATGGTCAGCGTGGATCGGAGCAATATTGTAATTGAGACAGTTAAGAAGGCAGAGGACGGGGACGGCTTTATTGTCCGTCTGTATGAGTCGGAGAACTCGCTGACGAAGGCGAAGATTACCTGGAATCAGGATGTCGCGTCCGCTGCGGAGTGCAATCTGCTTGAGGAGTACGAGAAGGATCTCCCGGTTCAGGGCAGAGAAATATCCGTTGTGCTGAAGCCTTACGAAATAAAGACTGTGCGCATTAAATAGTGGCAAGACGCCGCAGGATCGGAAGTTTCTGCGGCGTCTTTTGGAATAAGAGGGATTATGGAGCAATATAAAGACAGCAGCCTGAAGCCTTCTCTTCGGGCGAAGGATCTGCTTGGAAGAATGACGCTCAGGGAAAAGATCGGCCAGATCAATCAAAGATTGTATGGATTTTCCGTCTATGAGCGGAACGGAGAGGAGATTACCCTGTCAGAAGAGCTGAAGAGGAAGTAAAACGGTACGGGGGGCTTGGCGTTCTGTACGGGCTGTACCGCGCCGATCCGTGGTCGGGCAGAACCGAATCGACCGGACTGAAGGGAAGGCTGGCGCCGAAAGCCTATAATATGGTTCAGCGTTATGTGATCGAGCATTCCCGGTTCGGAATTCCGGTTCTGATGTCAAGTGAATGTCCTCATGGACATCAGGCTCTTGACGGATATCTTCTGCCGGTGAATCTGGCATCCGCGGCCTCCTTTCATCCGGAGCTTCTGAAGCGCGCCGGAGCGGTGTGCGGCGCGCAGCTTGCCCAAATGGGAGTGGATCTGGCGCTGGTATCCATGCTGGATATTCTCAGAGATCCGAGATGGGGCAGAAGCGAGGAGTGCTTCGGAGAGGATCCGTACCTGGCCGGCGTTATGGCGAAGGCTCTGACGGAAGGAATGCAGGATAAGGGCGTTGCGGTTGTCGCGAAGCATTTCTGCGCGCAGGGCGAGGGGACGGGCGGAGTAAATGCAAGCGCGGCGCGGATTGGAATGAGGGAGCTTCGCGAGATTCATCTTCCGGCGGCAAAGGCCTGCTGCGCGGCGGGCGTGAAGGGAATCATGGCTGCTTATAACGAAATAGACGGTGTTTTCTGTCATGTTAACAAAGAGCTTCTGACCGATATTCTGAGAGGAGAATTCGGATTCCGGGGTATTATTATGGCGGACGGCGTGGCTCTGGATCAGCTGGATCCCATGACCGGAGATAATGTGGTATCCGGAGCAGCCGCAAGGAAGGCGGGAGTTGATGTCGGTCTGTGGGATACGGCGTTCTCGAAGCTGGATCAGGCGATCGATCGCGGCCTGATCACAGAGCAGGATCTGGATGAAGCCGTCCTTCGTGTCCTGACGCTGAAGTTCGAGAGAGGGCTGTTTGAGCATCCTTATCTGGAAGAGAACAGGGACGGTTCGGAATATACCGTCAGCCGGTACCCGGAGGCTCTGGAGCTTGCGAGGGAATCTGTCATATTATTGAAGAATGACGGCAATATCCTCCCGCTTCCAGCCGTTTCAGGGAGCGCGGGAGAAAGCGGTAAAACCGGACGGGACGAATCCCGGACGCAGGGCAGAGCCGGCAGAAGGAAGCTTGCGGTGATCGGACCGAACGCGGACGATCTTTATGCCCAGCTTGGCGATTATACGCCGCCGGTTGACAGAACGTCAGGGATTACCGCACTGGACGGAATCCGGATGCTTGCGCCGGAATACGGATATGAGACTGTGTACTGCGCAGGAACCGATATCGGGGAAGCAAGAGAGCTGGCCGGGGAGAGCGAGGCGGTTATTCTTGTGCTCGGCGGCTCCTCCAGCCGTTTTGGCGGCGGGGAATTCGCGGACAACGGTGCGGCAATCGGAAGCGCGGGAGTGATGGACTGTGGCGAGAATGTTGATACGGCCAGGATTGTCCTGCCGGGCAGCCAGGAAGAATTATTCCGCGCGGTATGCGAAGCCGGCAGGCCGGTTATTACGGTTCTGATCCAGGGAAGGCCTTATGCAGTTCCCGAGATTGCCAGGGACTCTGCAGCGCTGCTGATGAGCTTTTACCCGGGGATGTCAGGAGGACAGGCGATTGCTGAGATCCTGTTCGGAAGAATTTCTCCTTCCGGCAGACTTCCGGTATCCGTTCCGAAGCATGCGGGGCAGATTCCGGTGTATTATAATTTTAAGAGCTCTTATAAAGGAATGAACTACCGGGATATGGACAATGACAGACCGCTGTACTGCTTCGGCGAGGGATTCGGATACAGCCGTATGGAATACGGGGATTTCAGCCTTGACAGGAGAAGCGTATCAAGGGCGGAGCTGACAAAGATAACGGTATCGGCGACGATACATAATACAGGGGATTATGACGAATATGCGGTGCCTCAGCTCTACATCAGAGACATGGCTGCAAGCACGGTTCGGAGAGTCCGTGAGCTGAAGGCATTCGATAAGATAATGGTTCCGAAGGGAGAGAGCCGGACTGCAGCGCTTACGCTTGATGAGGAAAGTCTGTCGATATGGGATGGCAGGATGCAGTTTACGGCAGAACCCGGGATATTTGAGCTTATGCTCATGGATTCGGGCAGACTGCTCTGGCAGACCGAGTTCGAGCTTACCGAGTAGTATTTCACAATCTAAGTGCAGAATGAACTGCGCAGAAACGGAGGAGAATTATGTATATACTGCCAAAACCCAGACAATTAGAGGAAGGAAGCGGATGCTTTGAGCTGTGCTCATGTACGAAAATTGTAATCGGGACTTCCTGCGGACCGGAGGCGTATCTCTATGCTTCCATGCTGAAAGACAGCATACGGGATGCTTCCGGCATTACGGCGGCGGTTGTAAGGGGCACCGAAGCGAAAGGAACCATTTATCTGACACAGACAAAAGAGCTTGAGAGAGAAGCTTACCGGCTGACGGTGAAGGAGGATGCCATTGTTGCGCAGGGAGGCGGCAGCGCGGGAATTCTGTACGCGGTGCAGACGCTTCGCCAGATTGTCGGTCAGTGCGGAGCTCTGATTCCGGTTCTTGCGATTTATGATTATCCGGATATGCCGAACCGCGGATTCTATCATGATGTGACAAGAGGGCGCGTGCCTACGCTTGATTATCTGAAGCGCCTGGCCGATCGCATGAGCTATTATAAGCTCAATGAGCTTCAGCTGTATGTAGAGCATACCTATATGTTCGAGGGAATTTCCGAGATGTGGAGAGATGAGACTCCGCTGACCGCCGAAGAGATTCTTGAGCTGGACGAATACTGCGCTCTCAGACAGATTGAGCTGGTTCCGTCTCTTGCAAGCTTCGGACATCTCTGTACGCTGTTATCGACGAAGACCTACTGCGAGCTGTGCGAGTTCCCGGATTCGGAGAAGGCGGAATTCTCATTCCCGGACAGAATGCGCCATCATACGGTCCGTGTGGCGGATGACAGAGTTCTGCCGCTGATTAAGAGAATGATTGGCGAGTATATGGCTTTGTTCCGAACAAATAAGTTTAATCTCTGCGCGGATGAGACCTTTGATCTTGGTAAGGGCAGGAGCAAGGTGCTGGCGGATCAGATCGGCGTGGAGCGCATGTATACGGATTATGTGAAGGAGCTGTGCACCTTCCTTGTAGAGAACGGCAAGATCCCGATGTTCTGGGGCGATGTCATTACGCATTTCCCGGAATTCTCAAAGGAGCTTCCGAAAGAGACCATTTGTCTGACCTGGGGTTACGCGGCCGATCAAAATGATTACAGCGCGGCGGCAATGGCCAGCGCCGGCGCCGTTCAGTATGTATGCCCCGGCGTTGCAGGCTGGAATCAGTGGGTCAATATCATAGAGGGTTCTTATCAGAACATTACCAGAATGTGCAGCTACGGCAGAAAATATGGCGCGATCGGAGTGCTGAATACGGACTGGGGTGATTTCGGACATATTAATCATCCGGAATTCTCGGTGCCCGGCATGATTTACGGCGCGGCCTTTTCCTGGAACGGAGAGGAGATTCCCTATGAGGATATTAACCGCGCGATCTCAAGAATCGAATACAGGGATCGTTCGGAACGCTTTGTGTCTCTGCTGGCGGCGCTGTCCGGCAAGACTATATTTGAGTGGGACAGAGCGGTATACTGGCGCGATTATCAGAGAGAGGGCAAGTCTGAGGTTTTGAGGAAGGAATACTTCCAGAGAATGGACTTCTCGAAGGCAGAGAAGTGCCGCGATATTCTTCTTGATACACGCCGCGCCCTGAAGGAGTGCGCGCTCAGCATGGATCCGGACAAGATGGATATTATGCAGGCATGCGAAGTGACGATCCGGGGAATCCTCATCTGGAACCGTGTCGGAGCTGCTGTGTCTGATAAGATTTATCACGCGGGAACCAATGAGACCGAGTACTATGCGGCGGCAGAGGAGCTGGAATCCTGGTACATGCAGTATAAGGAATTATGGAGAAGCGTCAGCCGCGAGGGCGACCTGAAGCATATCGGCGAGGTTGTATTCTATTATGCGGATCTGCTCAGAGGCAGGGAAATCTGCGAGATGTTCGAAGGCGTGAAATATATTTAATGAAAAAAATTTTATCAGTATTTTATTGATTTATCAGATGTAATATGATATGATAGGGGCAATTGGTATATCCTACTTCTTTGGTAAGATATCGCAAGTCCCGCGCCGCGGGGAGACCGCACTGCGGGAGGTATCCTATCCTTTGATTGGTAACTGATTACTATTGAAGAAAAGAGGTTAAGTGAAAGATGGCAGAGATCAATTTAAGTAAATACGGTATTACCGGAACCACAGAGATTGTGTATAATCCTTCGTATGATCTGTTATTTGAAGAAGAGACCAGACCGGATCTGGAAGGCTTCGAGAAGGGACAGGTCAGCGAGCTGGGCGCAGTCAATGTTATGACGGGAATCTACACGGGCCGTTCTCCCAAGGATAAGTTTATTGTAATGGATGAGAATTCCAAAGATACCGTATGGTGGACTTCTGATGAATATAAGAATGACAATCATCCGGCTTCTCAGGACGCTTGGAATGCCGTGAAGGAGATTGCGCTTAACGAGCTTTCCAATAAGAGACTGTTCGTGGTGGATGCGTTCTGCGGCGCGAACAAGGATACCCGCATGGCAATCCGTTTCATTATGGAAGTGGCATGGCAGGCTCATTTTGTAAAGAATATGTTCATTGTACCTACGGATGAAGAGCTTGAGAACTTCGAGCCGGATTTTGTTGTATACAATGCTTCCAAGGCGAAGGTAGAGAATTATAAGGAGCTGGGACTGAATTCCGAGACAGCGGTTGTATTCAATATCACGAGCCGTGAGCAGGTTATTATCAATACCTGGTACGGCGGAGAGATGAAGAAGGGTATGTTCTCCATGATGAACTACTACCTGCCGCTGAAGGGAATCGCTTCCATGCACTGCTCCGCGAATACGGATATGAACGGAGAGAATACCGCTATTTTCTTCGGACTTTCCGGAACGGGCAAGACGACTCTTTCGACCGATCCGAAGCGTCTGCTTATCGGCGATGACGAGCATGGTTGGGATGACAACGGTGTATTCAACTTTGAAGGCGGCTGCTATGCCAAGGTTATTAATCTGGACAAGGAGTCCGAGC
>DVNP01000135.1 GCA_018714285.1 Candidatus Caccomorpha excrementavium
AGGCTGCTGAATATGGTGAAGAAGGGCGATGAAGAGTGTGTGAAGATGGAGCTGGCCGTTAAGCTGGTTAAGAGACAGAGCGTCTATAATGTTAATCGGTATTCGAATACATAATCAGAATTTGGAGGATCATAAAGATGGCGAAGATACTTATCGTGGAGGACGAAGCCAAAATCGCAAGGTTTCTGGAGCTGGAGCTGAAGCATGAGGGCTACGATACAGAAATAGCCGGCGACGGCAGAACGGGCCTTGAGAAGGCGCTGAAGAAGGATATTGATCTGGTACTCCTCGATATTATGCTGCCGGGGCTGTCCGGAATCGAGGTATGCAGAAGAGTGCGTCAGGAATCACAGGTGCCTGTCATTATGCTGACGGCAAAGGATGATGTTACGGATAAAGTGGCGGGGCTGGATATGGGAGCGGATGATTATATAACCAAGCCGTTCGCGATTGAGGAGCTGCTGGCCAGAATCCGTGTTGCTCTGAACCGGCACGCAAGACCCGGTCAGAGGCCGAACATACTCACCCACGGGAAGCTTACGCTGAATCTTTCCAGCCACAGCGCTCATTACGGGGAAGATGAACTGACACTGACCAAGAAGGAATATGAGCTTCTGGAGTATCTGCTCCGCAATAAGAATATTGCGCTGACAAGGGAACAGCTGCTGAATAATGTATGGGATTACAATTACTTTGGGGACACCAATGTGGTCGATGTCTATATCCGTTATTTAAGGCAGAAGATAGACGACCGGTTCGGAGTCCATATTATCAGTACCGTGCGCGGAGTGGGGTATATTATTAAGGATGAAGGATAGATTTTTAAACTGGCTCCGCCGGGTTCTTTTGAAGACGGTTGTCCCCCTTCAGAAGAAGAAAGAAGCCCTGATGAGCAATATACGGCTTTCCATGAATTACCGGATTTCCCTGACTTATATGAAGCATCTGCTTATCAACGGAATCGTGTTTTTCGCTGTGTTCATTGTGCTGTATCTGACTTCGGAGTATCATGAGTATGAGCGGCTTGCCGGCAGGGTGACGGAGCGGATGGAATCCGGAACGGGGCAGATTACGGCCGCGGAGAATCCGTATTCCGACGAGAATATAACGGTATCGGTCTATGATGAAGCGGGTGAACTGCTGTACAGTGATATCAGCTATAATACGGAACAGAAGAGCGGGATCTTTGGATTTATCTATTACAACAAAGAGGATGACGGGCATCTGCTTGTTGTAAGCAGAACCGTTCCGTTCGAGAGAGAGGGCAGGGCGCTGACGGCGCGCTTTCAGTTCAATATGACGGATAACTGTCATAAGCTGTTTCGGCTCCTGCCGAATGTGGTGCTGCTTTATCTGGCGTTGGCAGCCGTCATTATCTATGAAGGTAAGGGGGATAATGAAAAGCTGCTCGAGCCCATTCAGGATATGACTCAGACGGCGGGCCGGCTGACCGTGAACAGCCTTGGGAGCGAGCGGATTAATGTGGAAGGTACCAAGAATGAGCTGAAGGATCTGGCAGGCGTGATCAATGATATGCTGGATCGCCTGGAGCTGTCATACGAGAGCCAGAAGCAGTTCGTATCCGACGCCTCCCATGAGCTTCGGACGCCGATTGCGGTGATACAGGGATATACGAATATGCTCGCCAGGTGGGGAGCGAAAGATCCCGAGATCCTGCAGGAGTCTATCGAAGCGCTTCAGAATGAAGCGGCATCCATGCAGGATCTGGTAGAGAAGCTGCTGTTCCTGTCCAGACATGATAAGAAGACCCTGAAGCTGGAGAAGAAGCGCTTTAATATGCGGCCTGTGGTAGAGGAGATGGTGAAGGAGACCCGGCTCGTCGCGGCGAACCGGAATATCGAATGTCCCTGCCTGGAGGATGTAATCGTATACGGAGATAAGCAGGCGCTTAAGCAGGCGGTCCGGGTATTCATTGATAATGCGTGCAAATATACGCAGGATGGAGATACAATTCGGATATCTTGTGAGAATGTTGACGGTGACTGTGTTGTGAAGGTTGAGGATACGGGTATCGGCATGACGAAAAAGGATGTGGACAATATCTTTAACCGGTTCTACCGGTCGGAGCATGTCAGAGATCGGAAGATCAGCGGGCACGGACTCGGATTGTCGATTGCCAGGCTGATTATTATGGGACATACGGGCAAGATCAAGGTGCGTTCTCAATATACGAAGGGAACGACATTCACAATTACAATCCCGGATATCGGGAAGTTTTACAGAGGGAACGGAGCCGTACGTTAGGATACGGTTCCGTTCCCTTTTGCTCAGCTGATAATATTCAGTTCCAGCTTCCACATAAGAATGCGGAGTACGGATTCCTCGACTTGTTCGAGAGAGATCGTTCCTTCTTTTACGGCTTCAATCACCGCGGGGAGCTGTACGGTCGGATCGCTGCAGATCAGCAGATCGTTGCCGGCCAGAACAGCAAGTACGGCCGCGGAGCTGCCGTCGGTATACTGTGTGATCGCGTCCATAATCAGATCATCGGTCATAATCACGCCGTCGAAACCCAGATCCTCCCGAAGCAGTTCGTGGACGGCCGGAGAAAGCGAGGCCGGCATGGAATCGTCCACGCAGGTCATGATATTGTGCGATACCAGAATACTTCCGGCGCCGGCTTCGATTCCGGCGATGAAGGGAAGGAAATCATTCTCATAGAACGACTCGAGAGAACGCCGGTCTACGGCGATTCCGGTATGGGTATCCACATTATTGCCGTATCCGGGAAAATGCTTCAGAGTGCAGCCCATGCCCTCATCGTTCATAACGGATACGACCAGGCTGACATACTCCGCGGCTTCCTGCGCGTCATTGCTGAAGGCCCGTTCATAGATGAAGTCATCGCTGCCGGTGCTGACATCACAGACAGGCGCCAGGTTCACGTTAATTCCGAGACCGCGAAGCAGCGCGCATTTCTCTATGGTATCGCTCCGGATCAGATCCCAGCCGCCTTTGGCATATAAATCACGGGGAGAGAGAAAGGGTTCGTCCCGGTATTGAGAAAAACGGCTGATCCGGGTAACGGTGCCGCCCTCCTCATCCACGCCGATCAGCATGGGAATCCGGACGGAATTCTGACAGCTCTGAATATCCGCAGCCGCTTCATCCGGAGTCTTATTCTCAAAATCGGAGGCGAACAGTACATATCCGCCCGGCTGCCATTCGGCGGCAAGTTCAGCCGCGTTCTCCGAAGGACAGCGGATGAAGAACATCTGGCCGACTTTCTCTTTCAGCGTCATGGAATGAAGCAGGGAAAGAGCCTGCGAACGGACAAGCTCCTCTTCGGAGAGCTCTTCTTCCGAAGAATTCTGTCCGGAAGAAGCCTCAAAAGACTCTTGTTCGGAAGAGGTTTGTTCGGAAGATTCCTGCCCGGCAGGCTCTTCTTCGGAAAAAGATCCGGAGGCCTCTTCCGTAGAGGAAGAGGCCGGGTTCGTTTCTGATGCGGCATCTGCCGGTCTGCGGTTCAGATAATGCAGAGCAAATATTACCGGGATACCAATGACCAGGATCAGTGACAGAACAAGAAAAAAAGAAGCGGCATAGGAGATACGGCCCTTTTTGCCGGAATGATTCTGTTTCATAATAATCAGCCTCCATGTTTTGATACCAATATCTCATACTGCCGCAGACTTTTATTCTTTTGCCTCATCAAGCGTCTCTTTGTACATCTGTATGTAGGTAAATATATAAGAGATCAATGATAATATCATAAAGACTGCGCACAGCAGCAGGAGGATATTAACAACGGTCGGATGAGTTGAGCTCAGATTCGGAAGACAGATGAGTACGATCATGCTTACGAACAGAACTGTCGTACAGACCTTGCCGATGTATTTGGCGCCATTCAGCTTGCGGCCTCTCTGCAGCATGACGAGTCCGGCCACACCCATGAAGCCCTCCTTGACAATGAAGAGAGCGACCAGAGCCCACATCCATCTGATTCGGAGAACAAGAACCAGCATCATCGCTGCCTGCATCATTCTGTCGGCAATCGGATCGATGAACTTGCCGAACTCTGTAATCTGGTTGAACTTACGGGCGATTTTGCCGTCGATCAGATCGGTCAGCGATGCCAATGCCGCCGCGCCGGCGGCCAGCAGATAATCTGCCGCGGATTCCGCTCTTAAATAGAGGACCACAAATACGGGTACCAGAATAATTCTGAAATAACATAGAATATTCGGGATAGTCAGCAGATCCTTTTTTCTGATCTCGATAAATTTCATAGTAATATCCAGCCTTTCGTATAGTGTAAGAACAAAACGGAATCGGTAAGACTCCGTTCTTCTCGTTTATCCGGAAGAATCACGGATAAGTAGATAATTCAACTATATCACCGCAAAATTTTCTTGTCAACCGCACAGAAGGCTAATTATGAGGAAACTTCCTTAAGAAAGCCGGCGGGACAGAACATATTCGCTGTCCGTTCTATACGGCAGGAATCCGAGGGACTGCCAGAAGGGAAGTGCGGGCGGGGAAGCCGTCAGATAGATTCCGCGGGCGCCGGATTTTTGATATCGACCGGCGACGGCATGAAAGAGAAAGGTCCCCAGAGATTTTCTCCTTTTTTCCGGCTGGATGAAGAAATCCCTCAAAAGAATCCAGCCGGATAAGGCATCGTCAGGAGAGGAAGCGGCATATGGGATCAGGGTACAGAATCCGTCCGGTATTCCGGCCTGTGTCAGAAGATAAAGACACAGGCCGGACCGCTTCCCATCGTCCAGCAGATCCTGACAGATCCCGGCAATTCTCTCTTCGGTCAGACGGAACCGGCAGTCATCATTATAATAGGATGACAGCATAGAACACAGCGAATCAGTGTAGGCCGGTTCAAATGGTATTACCTCCGGTTCGGACATAGAATCACCTCTTATATTGTTTTAAACTGCGACATATACAGGTCATAATACAATCCTTTTTTCTCAAGCAGCTCTTTAGAGCTTCCTTCTTCCATAATTTTGCCCTGATCAATATAAAAGATCCGGTCGGCCTTCTGAATCGTAGAGAGACGGTGGGCAATTACGAAGGAGGTACGGCCTTTCAGGAGCGCTTCGATTCCCTGCTGGACGAGCAGCTCTGTGTGAGTGTCAATGCTGGATGTCGCTTCATCCAGTATCAGAATTCCGGGCTGCGACACCATGGTTCTGGCGAAGGCAAGAAGTTGGCGTTCGCCTATGGAAAGGCCGGCTCCCCGTTCCTTTAAGACTGTATCATATCCGTTCTCAAGCTTCATGATAAAATCATGGGCGTTGACCGCTTTGGCGGCTTCTATAATCTCTTCGTCAGAAGCGTCGAGCCTGCCGTAGCGGATATTATCCTTTATCGTACCGGAGAACAGAAAGTTATCCTGAGTCATGATTCCCATCTGACTGCGGAGCGATTCGATGGAAATATCGCGGATATTTTCGTTGTCAATATAGATTTCTCCCTTCTGGATATCATAGAATCTGCTGATCAGATTCACAATAGTAGTTTTACCGGCACCGGTGGGGCCGACCAGGGCTATCGTCTCGCCGGGCCTGACCTGGAAGCTGACGTCGGAGAGCACCAAAGTATCCTCATCATAGGAGAAGGATACATGGTCGAAGCGCACGGCGCCCTGAACCTCCGGCAGGGCGCGTACACAGGCCGCATCGGTAATATCCGGTTTGGTATCCAGAATCTCGAAGATTCGTTCCGCTCCGGCGACATTGGTAATGAGCTGATTATAAAAATTACTCAGATTCATTACCGGCCGCCAGAACATAGAGATATAGGTTCCGAAGGTGATCAGTGTGCCGACGGATACGATATCCGCACCGATCAGCTTTACTCCCGCAAAATACAGCGAAAGCGTTCCGAGACCCCAGCACAGATCCACAATGGGACCGAACCCGTCCGCAAGGACAACCGCGTCGATAAAGGACTTGCGGTGTTCCTCAAGAAGCGTATCGAAAGTACCGGCGGTTTCGTCTTCGGCGGTGAAGCTCTGAATCACGCGGATCCCGGACATATCCTCATGAATGAATGCATTCAGGTTGGAGCCCTTCTTGCGGTGAATCTGCCATCTGACATGAGAAAGATTCTGAATCAGGGTCACTCCCACAATCATGAGAGGGAGACTTGCCATAGCTGCCAGAGCAAGCTTCACATCCAGAATTATCATAATCAGTACGACCGCGCAGATGGTGATAAAATCCGGAATTAACGTCGTAACGCTGTTGGAGAGCACATTCTTGAGAGAATTGACATCTCCGATAATCCTCGCCAGGATCTTGCCCGTAGGGCGCGAATCAAAGAAACGAAAGCTTAAGGTCTGGATGTGGGTATACAGCTCCTGACGGATTGTAAGCAGGACCTGATTCGACATCCGGGCCATGATATACATTCTGATCTGGATCAGAATCACCAGCGCGATATTAAGCGCAGCCGCAAAGATTCCAAGTGAAATCAGGCTTTTAATATCTCTGTTCTTAATATGCACATCAATCGCCCTTTTTATGATAAGAGGATTTGCCAA
Source organism: Candidatus Caccomorpha excrementavium (assembly GCA_018714285.1). Classification (GTDB taxonomy): domain Bacteria; phylum Bacillota; class Clostridia; order Lachnospirales; family Lachnospiraceae; genus Caccomorpha; species Caccomorpha excrementavium. Next base: position 6,524 of record DVNP01000135.1, read on the forward strand.
TGTGATCGCCACCGTGCACAGCATGAGGAAGAGAACGAGGGCGATCTGTAATTTATAATCAAGAAGATAGCGAAACAGGCGAAGCAGCGTCTTTTTTTTGTTGACGCTGGCCAGTGTTTCGTCATCGCGGACTGCATTAACAGCCATATTCAGCCTCCTTACAGTTCGGCAGACGCGGCGGAAAGCGTATACGACTCCGGCCGGCTCAGATAATCTCCGTACTGAGCCAGATATGTCTCATAATACATGCCCTTCCCGGCCAGCAGCGATTCGTGAGTTCCGCGTTCCGCAATCTGTCCGTCCTTTAATATAATAATTTCATCAGCATGGCGTACCGCCGAGATCCGGTGCGCGATAATGATCTTGGTAATGTTCGTCATGCCGGTCAGAGTTTCCTGAATCTGATGCTCCGTCTCCATATCAAGAGCCGAGGTGGAGTCGTCCATCACGAGAATCGGAGCATGCTTCGCGAAGGCGCGGGCAATGCTGATACGCTGCTTCTGTCCACCGGACAGACCGACTCCGCGTTCCCCGATGATTGTGTCGTAGCGATCCTCCATCTGTTCGATAAAATCCCGCGCCTGAGCGCCTGCCAGAGCATCTGCAATCTCGGCCTCAGGAATGCTGCCCCTGCTGCCCAGGCTGACATTTTCATGAATCGTATCCGAAAACAGGAATACATCTTGCATCACGGGGGCTATGCTGCGCCGCAGCTGCTTCAGGGTCAGATCTCTGATATCCGTTCCGTCCAGAAGAATTCTTCCCTCTGTTACGTCATAGAACCGCTGAAGGAGATTCACAATGGAAGTCTTTCCGGTTCCGGTCGCGCCCATGATGCCGAGTGTCTTTCCGGCGGGAAGAGAGAATGAGATGTCCTTCAGAATCTCCTTATCCGACAGGGTAAGGCTGACATGATCGAACTCTACGCTTCCGTGGACCTCCTTAAGAATAACCGGGTTCGGACGTTCGGTAATCTCAGGCTTCACGTCATAGATTTTCCGGATCTTCCGGTTCGACGCAATCGCGGATGCGAAGTCGTTGCTCAGCCATCCGAGCATCTCCATCGGCCAGACAATATTGGTGCAGTATTCCGCGAAGGCGCTCAGGGTTCCGAGGGTGATCTGTTCTTCAATGACAAGGAATCCGCCGTAGATAATGACAACAATCGGCAGCAGCTTGGTAATGAACTGAAACAGGGGCTGATACTTGATTAAAAGCCGGGACTGCTGCATATTCAGATCATAATACCTTTTGTTATGAGAAAGGAACTTGCCGATTTCAAATTTTTCTCTTGCGAATGCCTTTACTGTCCGGACTCCGGCCAGATTCTCCTGCGCGACCGTGTTCAATTCTGCCGTCTCTTCGCTGATATCCTCATATACCTTATTCAGCTTATGCTCCATAACAATCGCGAAGAAACCGACAAGCGGCATCGCGATCACAGGGATAATAAAAAGCTGTGGGCTTGTATGATACATACACCAGAGGACAATGGAGGTATGTATAACAACTTCAATAACAAGCATACCGACATATCCGATTCCGTTCCAGATCCGATCTACGTCATCCTTAACACGGGACATCAATTCCCCGGTATTCGTCCGGTCAAAATAGCTGACGGACAGGGTCTGGATATGATGAAATAAATTACGGCGGATATGAACGGAGATCTTCGAACTTACGCAGTCAAAAATCAGCTCCTTAAAGTAACCGAATACACAGCGTCCGATTCCGATGAATAAAATCGTAAGCAGCAGCCCTGTCAGAATACTCAGATTGCCTTCGCCGATTACATCGTCGATGATGCGCTTTGTGATCTGCGGCGCAAGCATATCCAGGGCAATTGAGGCTATCATACAAAATATGGCGAACGCATAGGCGTACCAATATTTCAGTATATAGCCGGATATCTTTTTCATAGTAACCTCCATTCTGCCTGCGGCAAATGATAAGCAGGCGCAGTTAACTGCAAAAGGGCGGGATCCGTCGGCTTTTTGAGGTATTCTGCTCACGTCAGGGAATATGCAAAGACAGGAAACCGCATAAATTCAGCCGGATTCCTGAATATAAAAACACCGCGGCAGGATACCGCGGACACAATAAGATATCAGCTTATCTTAATGAAGCCTTCCGGAGGTAGCCCTATGCAATCTGATAGACATAATGTTGTTAAGATCCGATGCAAGTAATGAAATCCTGATAGTCATGGTTTTACCTCCTTTTCTTTTTTAGTCAGATTACAAATATTGCAACGGTTTCATTATAGGACTCCGGAAGAAGAAAGTCAACCGGAAAATGAAATATTTCTGAAGTATTGAGGACGAAAGATTAAGAATTCATAAATTTGCCGGAATTTCAATTTTTGTTCATAATTATGTGGTATAGTAAAAGGGAACGGGGGGCGCAAGGAAGAAAGAAAAGGTGATAGGAGAAATGGAACTTCCGATATTTTACAACCAGTCGGATGAATGGGGAAAGACGCTGCTGCTGTATGACTCCGCGCTTAAGGAGCTTAACACAAGGCTTGAGATTATAAATAATGACTTTAAGCTTGCGCATCAGTATAACCCCATAGAGCATATAACATCGAGGATCAAGTCATCCCAGAGCATAGCCAAGAAGATACGAAAGCTGGGGATGGAGCTTACAGTCGAGAATATAGTGAACCATGTGAATGATGTGGCGGGAATTCGGATTATCTGCTCATTCACATCGGATATTTACCGGATTGCGGAGCTGCTGTCAAGACAGTCGGATATCCGGATTCTCAGAGTAAAGGATTACATACAGAATCCAAAGCCGAACGGCTATATGAGCTATCATATGATCGTGACCGTGCCGGTATTCTTAAGCGACAGAATGGTAGAGACGAAGGCGGAGATACAGATTCGGACTATAGCGATGGATTTCTGGGCCAGCCTTGAGCATAAGATTTATTATAAGTTCGAAGGGAACGCGCCGGATTATATCCGCCGTGAACTGAAGGAATGCGCCGAGCTTGTGGCATTTCTTGATAAGAAGATGCTTTCGATTAACGAAGAGATTAAGGACTATGCCAGGCTTGAGGAATTTAAGGCAATGGCTGCGGGCGCGTTTGTAAGCGTTCAGGAATCCGTTATGGGCGCGGGGCAGGAAGGAGAAGCGTATGCACAGTCCGATCCGGAGGAAGAGATTCTGTCGGATTACCGCGAGGTAAAGGAGGAAGACAAAGAGGATACGGACATGGGGATGCTGGAGGCTATGAAGCAGCGGGTAATCAGTGAGAATGCCGGCGTATATCAGACGGGGAATGAGGAGGCTGATACCGGAGAGAATCCGGCAGGCGGCGAAAAGGAAGATAAGAAGCAGAACACATATACGGATAAGGTTCCCTTTGTAGGGGATCTGTTCGCGGGGGGAAAGAAAAAAAAGAAACGTGACTTGGGACTGAACGGCGCATAAGCCATAAGATAACAAAAAGGAAGCAGGAGCACCAACAAGGTTCGTTCCTGCTTCCTTTGTCTGTCAGGATTACAGCTTCAGCTTCGCAAGCATATCTCCAAGGCTGGTTGTGGCATCTCCGCCCGAGCGGTATTCTCTCGGACCTTCCGATGCAGGATCCTTTGCCGGTTCCTGGTCGGCGGCTGCCTTGATGCTGAGACTGATCTTGCCGTCCTTTACATCAAGAACCTTAACCTTGACTTCATCGCCCTCTTTCAGAGCGTCTTCCACGGTCTTGACTCTCTTCTGGCTGATCTGAGAAATGTGGACGAGGCCGGACAGGCCGTCTCCAAGATCGATAAATGCGCCGAACGGCATAATCTTTTCAACCTTTCCCGTTGTGATCATACCCTTCTGAACCTTGGCAATGCGCTCCGCCTTCTCTGCGGCGGCACGATCCTTTGCGGCTTCCCTTCCGGAAAGAACCAGACGCTTCTTCTCCTCATCAACAGTAATAATGACCGTATCGATTTGCTGGCCGACAACCGTCTCAAGGTTCTCAATATAATTTGTAGAAATCTGTGATGCGGGGATAAATGCGCGGACCCCCTTTACGTAAGCGACAACGCCTGCCTTAACGGCCTGCGCGACCTTGACGGTAATGATCTCTCTGGCGTCCATCATCTCCTTGAAGCCGGCCCAGTTCAGGGTGTCATCCGCCTTCTTCTTGGAGAGAAGGATACTGCCGTTCTTGTCTTCCCCGAGAACCTGTACCTCTACGGTATCACCGACGGCAATGTCTGTTTTGATTGAAAAATGAGGATCATTGCTGACCTCGCCTGCCTTGATAATTCCTTCCGCATAGGAACCGAGATCAACGGTAACTTCTGTATCCGATATTCCGACAACCGTACCCTTGACAAGATCTCCCTCCTTCAGCTTCTTAAAGGAGTTATTGAGCTCTTCGCTGAATTCATCCATGGACGGTACGGCCGCGGCAGGAGCTTCTTCTCCGGATGCTTCTGCGGCAGGCGCTTCTGTGGCAGGCGTATCTGTGACAGGAGCTTCCGCGGCAGGAGTTTCTGTGACAGACTCTTCTGCCGTAACCGGCACTTCCTTGATTTCGTCTTTAACTTCTTCGTTCATTTCGTTCACCTCTTCCCGGGCACGGACGCATGCCGTGTCCAAATTGTTCAAGCTCTAGTATAACACAGGTCATAGGGTAATTTCAAATATATTATGTAAAAAACATGAAAGCATAATTTGGTGAGAATCCGGATGAATTCTCGTCTTTACAAATCCGTAAAAAGAGATTAGAATAACTGCAGAAATCTATTTATGGGAGGATAAAGTATTATGCCAGCTTTTTTGCAGGACATTACGCCGTTTCGCGGTGACGGCGGCAGGAATGAGTCGGGACAGAGCCTGGAGGAATTCCTCGCGGATTACCGGCATGAGGATTATGAATGTCCGTCTGTGACTGCGGATATTCTGGTATTTTGCATGAAACAAGACAGGGAGCCGGTACCGGAGAATCTGAAGCTCTTAATGGTGAAGAGAAGGAATCATCCGTGTATTCATTCCTGGGCGCTTCCGGGCGGCTTCCTGGAGATCAGAGAGGATGCGGCAGCGGCTGCCGCGCGTGAACTTGAGGAGGAAACCGGCCTTACGGGGATTCCCATGGAACAGCTCGGATGCTATGCCAATTATGACAGGGATCCCAGATGGAGGCTGGTGACGATATCGTTTCTGGCGCTTCTTGAACCGGGCTTCCATAATGTGGCGGCAGGGGATGACGCGGCAGACGCGGTGTGGATGGATGTGGATTGTCACAGAGAGACAGAGCGGACAGACAATCAGAGACAATATACCGGTTACCGTCTGGTTCTCTCAAATGAGGGACGCCAGATCCGGATTGGCGCGCTGGTTGAGATTGGGGAGAACAGGCGCGGTTATATCAGAGAGCGGACCCTGACGGTTTGCGAGAATGAAGGAATTGCCTTTGATCATGCCAAATTTATTACAGAGGCGGTTCTGACGCTTTTAAGCAGAATAGAAAAGAATGCATAAAACGGAGGAAATGAGATGCAGCTGCTGGTGTTAATTTTGAAGAAAGTGGAGCTGCTCGATTCGCTGCTGAAGGAGCTGGCGAACGGCGGTGTCAGGGGAGGCACGATTGTAGACGGAACCGGTATGGCAGAAGCCCTGGTGAATATGGAAGACCTTCCGATGTTTGGCGTCCTGAGAAACATTCTGAAGGATGAAGAGAAGGAAATCAGCAAGGTTCTGTTCTTCGTCTGCAGTGATGAAGAAATGATCGTGACAAGAGATATTATTAAGAGAGTCATCGGAGATCTGAAGGCTCCTAACACGGGAATCATGTTCTCGATTCCGATTACCTATGTAGAGGGAATCGGTAATTAGTACATAGATGGGAGATTATTATGAATATTTATCTTTATATGGCATTGGCGTGGGCGTTGGCGCTGATATCCGGAAAAATTGTTAAGAAGGTCAAGCTTCCGAACGTAACGGGATATCTTATTATGGGCCTGCTGGCCGGACCATACTGTCTTAAGCTGATTCCGGCCGAGGTAGTAAGTCAGCTGTCCTTTTTGCCGGAAATGGCTCTTGGATTCATTGCGTTTTCAATCGGCGCGGAATTCAAACTGTCATACCTGAAGAAGGTTGGAAAAGCGCCGCTTGTTATCGCGTTCTGCGAGGCTATCGGAGCGGTTCTGGTCGTGGATCTGGCATTTATTCTTACCGGAAATGATATTGCGTTCTCGCTCAGCCTCGGCGCAATCGCCGCGGCAACGGCGCCGGCGGCCACTCTGATGGTGGTAAGACAGTATAAAGCAAAGGGCCCCGTGACAGATACCCTGCTCGCGGTTGTAGCGTTGGATGACGCGGCGGCGCTGATGTGCTTTGGAATATCCGTTGCGGCAGCCCGGGCTATTACCTCTCAGGGGGGAGGTTCCTTTTTGAGCGCGCTCGTCGGGCCGATGTTTGAGATTGTGTTTGCTCTGGCATTCGGAGCGGTAATGGGCGTGATATTCCGTTTTCTGGTCAAGCTTTATACAGGGCGGGGAAACCGCCTGGCCATTACCATTGCAATGGTATTCATCTGTCTCGGCGCGGCGGATGTGTTGGGATTTTCTGATTTGCTCGCCTGTATGGCAATGAGCGCGGTATTCGTTAATACTTCAAATGAGAGCGATATAGTCTTCTCTCAGACGGATCGTATGACGCCTCCGATTTTTATGTTGTTCTTCTTCCTGTCAGGAGCCGATCTGGATCTCCGGGTTTTGCCCTCCGTCGGTCTTGTCGGAATTCTGTACATTGTATTCCGGGTTGTCGGAAAGGTTTTGGGAGCGCTCTTCGGGGCCAAAATCTCAAAGGCGGAACCGGCGGTTCAGAAGTATCTCGGCTATGCGCTTGTACCGCAGGCCGGAGTTGCGATCGGACTTGCGTCAACTGCTATGTCAGTTGTTCCGGAGTATGGAAAAATGATCCAGACCGTTGTATTATGCGGCACCGTAATCTATGAATTAACCGGCCCCGTTATCACGAAGCTGGCGCTGAAGAAGGCCGGAGAAATTCAGACAGGCTGAGAGTGTAAGACTGCGCGGAGAGCTTTGGCGTGACGTCTGCTTAATTTCTCTGATACAGATATGAGTTCCCTTTCTTCCCCGTGCGGGTCAGACAGCCCGCATAATGAAGGATATGCAGGGCCGTCCCGGCGCATCCCTGAGATACGCGGGCGGCCTTTTTATAATCGGCGCTGGTGAACGGATCGGGTAATCCGTCCGGCAGAAGCGAAAGCCAGGATTCTTTGAAATCAATGTCAATCTCATCGTACAGGCGGGAAGGGATCCGGTCGCATTTGGTCGAGCCTTTTTTCTTATCTCTGCTCCAGCCGTCCAGCATCCGGTATTCCTCCATATCAATCAGAACAATTTTGAAGCGCAGATTCGGATCCGTAAGAAAAGGCTTAATCTTATACAGCTCAGGGATAATCTGATATACCGTTCCATGACGGGGAGATTTGCGGGGGGCGCTGATTCGGCCGGTCACCGGATCGACCCAGCGCAGATACTTAATATGGGGAACCGGATATACAATCGTAACGGGGCACAGCGGCAGGAAGGCGGTCAGCTTCCTGCGGAGCTTGTCAAAGCCGCGGGTCTGGATCTCGATAATCTGATCCGAAAGGCGGATATCGGCGACAAAGCCGCTTACCTTCTGTTCCTGACAGGAGCGATCCGGACAAAGATACTGCTTTAATACGGCGTGGACCGTTTTCTCGCCCAGAGTTCCGATTCCGTTCTCTCTTTCGCAGGAATCGATTATGATTTTGCAGGCCATGTCAAATGCTTCTTGATTCATGCAAGCCGCCTCCCTTTCTACGGCATATTGTAGCATATCAAAAGGAAAACGACAAGGGATATTGCTTCTTCGATAAGGGACTGATATAATGAAAGGCGCGAAATATCTTATTAACAGGAGGGTGTTTTATGACAGACAGGAAAACAGCGGAAGGTCTGCTTGCATATATTAAGGAAAGTGTTACCCCATTCCATGCCGTCCGCGCGGCAAAGAAGAGACTTGAGGCCGCGGGCTATGAGAAGCTGCCTCTGCGCGGGGAATGGAAGGTGGTTCCAGGAGGGCGGTATTATACCGAAATATATCAGAAGACACTGGCAGCATTTACGATAGGAACAGAAAGACGCGGCGGGGAAGAAGATACGGCCCGGCTGAGGATTGCCGCGGCGCATACGGATTATCCGTGTCTTCATATTAAGCCGAAGGCGGATATGGTTTCCGGTCCGTATCTGAAGCTGGATACGGAGGTCTACGGAGGGCCGATTCTGAACACCTGGTTTGACAGACCGCTTTCCATAGCCGGGTGCGCTGCGCTGAAGAGTGGCTTAGCATTTGCTCCCGAACTTCGTCTGTATGACGCGGGCCGGCCGCTGTTGACGTTGCCGAATCTTGCGATTCATATGAACCGTGAGGTGAACAAAGGAGTTGAGATTCAGAAGCAGAAGGAGCTTTTGCCACTGTTCGGACTTGGGGAGGACGGGGAAGACAAAGAGGATTTCTTCCTTAAGTTCCTGGCATCGGAGCTTGGAACCAGGCCGGAGGAGATTCTGGACTATGATCTTTATCTTTATAATACAGAGGAAGGGTGCGTGTTGGGAGCGAAGGAGGAATTTCTCTCTTCGCCGAGACTGGACAATCTGACCTCCTGTTATGCCGTGATCTGCGCGCTGAGTCAGAGCAGGAGGGAGAGAGGGGTGAATCTCGGGATTCTGTTCGATCATGAGGAGATCGGAAGCGGATCTAAACAGGGGGCGGACAGCGCCGTCCTGTCTATGCTGCTTGAGAAAATATACTGCTGCGCCGGTTATGACATGGAATGTCTCAGAGAAGATATCTTCTCCGGATTCCTGCTGTCTGCGGACGTCGCGCATGCGCTTCATCCGAACCGGGCGGATAAATATGATCCGATAAATCAGGCGTCCGTGAACAGTGGCGTGACGATTAAAATTAACAGTAATCAGAAATATTCCTTTGATACAGAAGCCGTAGCCTGTGTTGCAGAGTTGTGCGGGAGGGCCGGAATCCCTTACCGGAAGTTCGTAAATCATTCTGATCTGGCCGGAGGGGGAACTCTTGGCCCGATTATTTCATCCTGGCTGCCTATGAGAACCGTGGACATCGGTGTGCCGATCCTTGCCATGCATTCCGCAAGAGAAATGATGGGAATACAGGATCAGGAAGCAATTACTGCGCTAATGAAGGAGTTTTACAGTCAATATTAGCACCTGAAATTTCCTGTTGTTTTCTGTAGAAGACGGGTGTATAATCAAAATAACCCGAGAGAATTTGTCGGAATCTGTCGGGAAGTGCAGCAACAGAAGACTCGATTTTCGGACAGAAGGCAGCGGTCTGCCGGTATTGGATTGTGAGGATAAGATTATGTCAAAGCGTGAATATAGAGGACGAAATTACAGGAGAAGGAGAAGAAGAAAGAAGCTGATATTTGCAATATGTATCCTGGCCGTTCTGACGGGAGCGGCGGGGAGCGCGGCGGTTCTTCTGTCGGCGCACGGGAAGAAGACCGCGCTGGCACAGGAACAGGATACAGGCAGTGGAGGAGAGCACGATTTCCTGCCGGAAGAAGGTATTTCGGGACAAGGCGGCAGAACCGGTGAAGGAAGCGGGGATGAAGATCCTGAAATGGAGACGGAGGGAAGCGGCGCGTTGACGGAAGAGACGACGGAGCCTCTGACGGAGCCGGAAGAGACGACGGGAAGTACAACCGAACCCGTGACGGAGGCCGAACCTGACGGGACGCAGGACGAAGAGTCCTCTTCGCCGATCGTGTCCGAGAGCGATCCGGTGGAGAATTCCTGGTTTGATGATGCCGTATTCATCGGAGATTCCAGAGTGGAGGGCTTCCGGAATCAGTCCGGACTGACCAATGCGCAGTATCTGGCGGGGAAGGGAATGAATGTGAAGTCCGTCTTTACGGAGGACTATATCAGACAGGGAGAGAACAAGGTAACGGTTCTTGAGGCGCTGGATGATATGACCTTCAGTAAGGTATACATAAAGCTTGGAATCAATGAGCTTGGATGGAAGTATCCGGAGATTTTTGCCGAGGATTATGCGAAGCTGATTGACGAGATCAGGAATATTAACCCGGAAGCCGCGATCTATGTGCAGTCCATTATCGTGGTCAGCAAAGACAAGTCGGAAGGAGACGATATTTATAACAATGAGAATATAGCCGAATTCAATGAGCTTTTGCTTGACATGGCGCAGGAGAAGGATGTCTATTACCTGGATCTGAACGAGGTGCTTGCCGATGAAGAGGGGTATCTGCCTGAGGATGCCAGCTTCGACGGGGTACACCTGAAGCCGGATTACTGCAAGCTGTGGCTCGAGTATCTGAAGACGCATACGGCAGGAGAGTGACATATGGAGGGATACTTATGATTCGCACATTCACCACGCATGAGGTGAGAAAGCAGGAGGAATTGAGCGGTAAGCTGTGGGAGTTTGAACCGCTTGAGGGAGCCTCGGCAGGAACGAAGCGCAACGTCTTCGTTCCTGCCTGTATTGAAACATATCCGGGGTTTGAAGCTTACAGAGGAGAATCCGTGTTCCGCACCCGTTTTACGGCGGGCGGCAACATCAGGCTGGAGTTTAAGGGAGTCAGCCATACGGCGGCCGTATCTGTTGACGGGAAGGAAGCGGGGACGCATTATAACGCGTATACGCCGTTTGACGTGATTCTCACAAATCTTCCGGAAGGAGAGCATACGCTGGAGGTGAGGGTGGATAACCGCTTCGGAGAGGCTTCCGCGCTTCATGTTCCGAACGACTATATGACCTACGGCGGTATTTCCCGCGCGGTTGCATTGGAATGGTTGGCGGATCTCTATATTAAGCAGGTTCATGTCACTCCGTTCCGAAACGTTTCGGATAACGCATGGAATGCAAAGATCGAAGTTCTGGCTGCCAATATCGGGTCAAAAGCGCGCCGCGCGTCGATTACGGGGCTTCTGGCAAAGGAGAAGCTTGTCTGGGAGGAGACTGTGATTGAAGCGGGAGAAGAGGTTCTGCTTTCCGGCACCTTTTCTTTCCCGGAGGCTGAAGAATGGAATATGGAGCATCCGAGGCTGTATGAATTGAAGCTTGTCTTATCAGAAAACGGACAGGCCATGGATGACCTGATTGAACGGGTCGGCTTTCGGACCGTTGGCGTGAAGGATAACAGGATTCTGATTAACGGAAGAGCGGTCCGGATTAAAGGCTTCTGCCGGCATGAGGATCATCCGCAGTTCGGCTGCGCCCTTCCCGGGGAAGCGATTGCGTATGACTTAAGCCTTGCAAAGGATATGGGGGCGAATTCCATTCGGACATCCCATTACCCGAATGACGAGATTTTGCTGGATCTGTGCGACGAGCTGGGGATTCTTGTATGGGAAGAGAATCATGCGAGAGGCCTGAGCGAACAGATGATGCGCAATCCTAATTTCGAGCGTCAGTGTGAAACGGTGATCCGGGAGATGATTAACGCGCATTATAATCATCCGAGTATTTATATCTGGGGAATTCTGAATGAGTGCGCAAGCGATACCGAATACGGAAGAGAGTGCTACGAGAAGCAGTACGCGCTGATTCGCAGCCTGGATTCATCCAGACCGAGATCTTCCGCAAGCTGCCGGTTCAGAACGGATCTCTGCCTGGGATATCCGGAGGTTGTGTCTTATAATATCTATCCGCAGTGGTATCATGACGGCACGGTAACGCAGACTCTTGATGATCAGTATAACTGGGTTCAGAAGGAGACCGAAGGGGCGGGCAAGCCGTTCCTGATTACGGAGATTGGCGCCGGGGCCATCTATGGCTACCGTTCTCCCGGACATGAAAAATGGACGGAGGAGTATCAGGCGGAGGCGCTGAAGAAGCAGATTACGGAGGTGCTGAATTACACCGCCTGCCAGGGAATGTATATCTGGCAGTTCTGCGATGTCCGGGTATGCAGGGAATGGTTCTCGAACAGGCCCAGAACCATGAATAATAAGGGAATCGTGGACGAATACAGAAGAAGGAAGCTCTCTTATGATGTGGTGAAGAGACTGTATTCCTCGTATTCAAATTATTGGGATTGACGGGTTTGACAACCGGTTTGTTTCATGATATACTTGGAAAAACAATGACAACAGCAAAATGCGTGGAAGGGAAGAGTAAGCGAAGGAGCTCCGACAGAGAATTCCGCCCCGCGTCAGGCGGTGCGCTGAGAGCGGAAGAGGGGCAGAGAGCGCCGAAGATGGTCCCGGAGCGGAGCGGATGAGCCGGCGCGGCCGGGTTTAAGACGCGACGGGAGCGCCCGTTACAGCGTAAGAGGCATGCAGCTTCAGGAGGCATGTGAATTAAAGTGGTACCGCGGGAGCAGTCAGGCTTTCGCCTTTAATCCGAAAGGTTAAGGGCGGAAGCTTTTTTTAATGTCAGGATGCCGTTGTCAGTCAGAAAGGAAAGGAGAGCGCTTATGTGTGAGAAATGCGGAAAGCCATATTATATCACAACAGCCATTGCCTATACGTCCGGCAAGCCCCATATCGGCAATACGTATGAGATTGTGCTTGCAGACAGTATTGCCAGATTCAAGAGGCTGGAGGGATACGATGTGTTCTTTCAGACAGGAACCGACGAGCATGGTCAGAAGATCGAGACGAAGGCACGGGAGGCCGGAGTCAGTCCGCAGGAATTCGTGGATCATGTGGCAGGGCAGATCAAAGAAGTATGGGATCTGATGAATACGTCTTATAATAAGTTCGTCAGGACAACCGACAAATACCATGAGAGACAGATTCAGAAGATATTTAAGAAGCTTTACGATCAGGGGGATATCTACAAGGGATATTATGAAGGAATGTATTGTACGCCGTGCGAATCCTTCTTTACGCCTTCCCAGCTGGTGGACGGCAAATGCCCGGACTGCGGCAGAGAGTGTCAGCCCGCCAGAGAGGAAGCGTATTTCCTGAGACTTGGCAAATATGCGCAGAGACTGATTGATCATATCAACAGCCATCCGGAGTTCATTCAGCCGGAATCCAGGAAGAATGAGATGATGAATAACTTTCTGATACCGGGCCTGCAGGATCTGTGTGTATCCAGGACTTCCTTCAAATGGGGAATTCCGGTGGATTTTGACGATAAGCATATCGTGTATGTCTGGATTGACGCGCTCAGCAACTATATCACGGGACTTGGATATGATGCGGACGGAGAGAGCGGCGAATTGTTCCGGAAGTTCTGGCCGGCGGATCTTCATCTGATCGGAAAGGATATTCTCCGCTTCCATACGATCTACTGGCCGATCATGCTGATGGCTCTGGGGCTTCCGCTGCCTAAGCAGATATTCGGACACCCGTGGCTTCTTCAGGCCGATCCGAAGAAAGCAGACGGCGAGGGCGTGAAGATGAGCAAATCCAGGGGGAATGTGCTGTATGCGGATGATCTGGTTTCCTTTTTCGGCGTGGATGCCGTCCGTTATTTTGTGCTGCATGAGATGCCGTTCGATAATGACGGAGTCATCAGCTGGGAGCTGATGGTAGAGAGGCTGAATTCGGATCTGGCGAATACTCTCGGTAATCTGGTGAACCGTACGATTTCGATGACGAATAAGTATTTCGGCGGTACGGTGGCGGCGACCGGCGTCTCGGAGCCGGTGGATGAGGAGCTGAAGGAGCTTGCGCTTCAGACCCCGAAGAAGGCAGTGGATAAAATGTCGGATCTGCATGTCGCGGATGCGATCAGCGAGATTTTCGCGTTATTTAAGCGGTGCAATAAGTATATTGATGAGACAATGCCATGGGCGCTTGCGAAGGATGAGACGAAGCAGGCGCGTCTTGGCCAGGTTTTATATAATCTGACCGAGAGCATCTGCATCGGAGCCAGTCTGCTGATTCCGTTCATGCCCGAGACCGGAGAGAAGATTCTGAATTCTCTGAACGCGAAGGCAAGGAGCATGGAGGAGCTGAATACCTTTGGATTGTATGTATCGGGAACAAAGGTGACGGATAAGCCGGAGATTCTGTTCGCAAGGCTTGATATGAAAGAGGTTCTTGAGAAGGTAGAGCAGAGGTTCGGCGAAAAAGAAGCAGAAGAGAACAAGGAAGCAGACGGCGGGGAGAGTTCCGCAAAAGAAGAGCCGGCGGTCATTGATATCGAGAGTAAGGCCGAGATTACGTACGATGATTTCGCGAAGCTTCAGTTCCAGGTCGGAGAAATCATTGCGTGTGAAGAGGTCAAAAAGTCGAAGAAGCTTCTGTGCTCCCAGGTCAGAATCGGCAGTCAGGTAAAGCAGATCGTATCCGGGATCAAGGCGCATTACACTCCGGAGCAGATGGTGGGCAAAAAGGTCATGGTTGTCGTGAATCTGAAGCCTGCGAAGCTTGCGGGAATTCTCTCTGAGGGAATGCTTCTGTGCGCGGAGGACGAGCAGGGAAATCTTGCTCTTATGGTTCCCGATAAGGATATGCCTGCGGGAGCGGAAATCTGCTGATATGGAAGGAAAGCGTAAGGCTCCCAATGTAAAAGAGTACTTTTTATAAATTTACAGAGGTTTTACCGATTGCAGGGAGTTTTTTTGACAAACACATGATAAACTTTCTCCTGTAAATAAGAAGAATAACAGGGAGGTTTTTATGAACAGATTAAAAAGACTCGGCGCAGCAGCTCTTGCGGGCGCAATGCTTTTTACGGGAGCCTATGCGGGTATGGCAAAGCTCGCGGACAATTCAACGGTTGCTTCGGCAGCGCAGACCGTTGTAGTGCCGGAGGGAACCAATGTTCCGAAGTATGTATTTTTATTCATCGGTGACGGAATGAGCTATCCTCAGATCCAGATTGCTTCCGATTATCTGGGCGCGCTGAATCAGGAACAGACAAACAGGAACAGCAGTATTCTCATGGGGAATGAATATCTGAACTTCATGAACTTTGAAGCAGCCGGTTCTGCGGTTACTTATGACTCTACGTCCTTCTGTCCGGATTCCGCATCGACCGCAACGTCTCTTTCGACCGGATATAAGACTTACAGCGGTACGATTAATATGGACGAGACCAAGAGGATTGAGTATGAGACAATCACGGAGCAGGTAAAGGAACAGCTTGGCTACAAGGTCGGCATTATTACGACGGTGAATCTGAATCATGCAACTCCTGCCGCGTTCTATGCCAAGGTAGCAAGCAGAAATGAATACTATAACATCGGCCTTCAGATGATTGAAAGCGGATTTGATTATTTCGCGGGCGGCGGTATGCTGCAGCCGGACGGAGCGGACGGCAATCAGGAGAATATCTATGATCTGGCAGAGGAAGCGGGTTATAAGGTAATTCAGACACAGGCAGAGGCAGCCAGACTGACGGCGGAGGACGGCAAGGCTATTATAATCGGACAGCACCTTGCGGATTCCGACGCTCTGTCATATGACTTTGACCGTGACGCGAATGAGTGGTCTCTTGCGGATTATGTAGAGAAGGGAATTGAGGTTCTGGATAATGAGACCGGCTTCTTTATGATGGTAGAGGGCGGTAAGATTGACTGGGCATGCCACGCAAATGACGCGGGTTCCACAATCAGCGATACGCTTGCTCTTGCAGACGCCGTACAGGAAGCGATTGATTTCTATAACGAGCATCCCGATGAGACGCTCATTGTTGTAACGGGTGACCACGAGACCGGCGGCCTTACAATCGGCTTTGCGGGAACGGATTATGACACATTCCTTACGAACATTGAAAATCAGAAGATTTCCTATGCGAAGTATGACAGCGATTATGTGGCGAAATATAAAGAGAACAATACTTCCTTCGAAACTGTGTTAAAGGATATCAAGGAGCTGTTCGGACTTATGACGGCAGATGATACGGACGACGCAGTGAAGGATCCCAAGCTGGTTCTCACCGACTATGAGCTCAGCCTGTTAAAGGAAGCTTACAACAAGACCATGGGCTATGTAGAGCGTGAGAATACACAGAAGGAATATGTAATGTATGGAACCTATGAGCCGCTGTCCGTTACGATTACTCATATTCTGAATAATAAGTCGGGCATCAACTTCAGCTCCTACGCGCATACCGGTCTTCCGGTAGCGGTGCTTGCTCAGGGAGAGGGAGCCGAATTATTCAACGGATATTATGATAATACCGTGATTTATGATAACCTTGCGGCACTGCTTCAGGTGCAGTAAGGAGCAGAGAAATCAGATACCGGAACCGGCCGTAAAGGCCGGGAAAAGAGGGATGCCGCAGACATATGCCTGCGACGCCCTTTTTCCGGGTGGGTGGAATCGTAATACCTAAGCGAAGCATAGAAAGGGACAGATTGGAATGTGGAAGAAGGAAAAGGCAGAAAAGAAACAGATTGTCTGGAACCGTGAAAAGCGCAACTATCATGCGCCGGTGCTGATCAGTATTTTGCTGTGTATTCTGCTGATTATTATACCGACAGGATATGAGGGGGCGATTATCTATCAGGGGACGGATCGCTGCGCGGCAAGAGTGATCAGCGTGAACAACGACAGTATTATTGATACGGGACTGATACGTTCCGGAGAGCAGATATGTGAGCTTGAGCTTCTGGGAGGATTGTTCAAGGGGCAGATTGTGGAAGGCTTTAATCCTCTCAACGGATCACTGGAATCAGACAAAATATTTGAACCGGGAGACAAAGCGCTGGTGGTGATTGATTATGAGGGAGATGAGGTGATTTTCGTCAATATGATCGATCATTACCGGATTAACAAGGAGCTGATCCTGGCGGGCGCATTTGTTCTGTTCCTGCTTCTGTTCGCGAAGGATACGGGACTGAGGGCGGTGCTTGCGTTTGTCATTACGATTCTTATGATCTGGAAGGTTCTGGTTCCAGTGTATCTGAACGGATATAATCCAATCTTTGCAGGGCTCATTATTACAATATTCCTGACTGCTGTTATCATATCTCTGGTCTATGGCTTCCACCGCAAATTCGTTGCCGCCACAGCCGGAGCGGCCCTGGGAATTCTTGTAACTTGCGTGATGGGTGTGGTGTTCACGGATCTGTTTCAGATTCACGGGGCTATCATGTCGAATTCGGAAAGCCTGTTATATTCGGGTTATCAGGATCTGAGCCTGACGCAGATCTTCATGGCAAGTATCTTTATCGGAGCTTCGGGAGCGGTCATTGATCTCGCGGTGGATATTACGAGCGCAGTCAATGAGGTTGTAGAGAAATGTCCGTCCATCAGCAGGCGGGAAGCAATCAAATCCGGCATGAATGTGGGAAGAGCCGCAATGGGAACTATGACGACTACGCTTCTTCTGGCGTATTCCGGCGGGTATATTGCGCTTTTGATGGTATTCATGGCGCAGGGAACGCCGGTTTATAATATTTTGAACTATAAGTATGTGGCCTCTGAGATTTTGGATACGATAATCGGAAGCTTCGGACTGGTATTGGTTGCTCCTTTTACGGCATTCACATCGGGAATGCTGCTGGCAGGAAGGAAGCAGAGCGTATCTAAGGAAGAGGGTTAACCGCGGCTGTGCTGTCCGGCCCGCACGGAATAGGAAGGGGCATTTTCACTATCATCAGGGTGTGCTTTTATATCCGCTGCTTGATCGAACGAAGGATTCGCGGTATCAGAAAGCTCTGGATACGCTTCTGCCGGTTGTCATGGATTTTATTCCGGAGGGGGATCCGGGAAGAGAAACGCTTCAGGAGCTTACAGCGGATCTGCTGAAAGCCGTCTGCCGGTACCAGTCCGAAGAAGGACGGTGGTATCAGGTAGTAGATAAGGGCGGCCAGGAAGGCAACTGGCTTGAAAATTCCTGCAGCT
>DVNP01000136.1 GCA_018714285.1 Candidatus Caccomorpha excrementavium
CGGGCTGTTTCTGAACTTTGTTCAGGACAACCAGTCCGGATCCACAAGAGGCGTCCTGCGGGGACTGCATTTTCAGAAACAATTCCCGCAGGGCAAATTGGTACGCGTCGTAAGAGGGTGCGTATTCGATGTCGCGGTTGATTTAAGAAAGAACAGCCTTACTTACGGAAAATGGTACGGAATTGAGCTGTCGGGCGAGAACAGGAAGCAGTTCTACATTCCGGAAGGATTCGCCCATGGATACCTCGTACTCAGCGACCGGGCAGAGTTCTGCTACAAATGCACGGACTTCTACCATCCGGGAGATGAAGGCGGACTGGCCTGGAACGATCCGAAGATCGGAATTGTCTGGCCAAACGTCACCGGAGACTATCCGGGAAACGCAGCCGCTTCAGGATACCGGATGGCGGACGGACAGCCGCTCCTGATCAACGAAAGAGATCAGAACTGGCCCGAAATCGGATCCTTTTAGGATCCGTTATCCAATAAACGCATGCTGCCATTTTCCCTTCGCAAATCTTACGGTAAAGCAGATTGCCCGAAACAGCCAGTCAACTGTCATGGCAACCCAGACTCCGAAGACGCCCATTTCAAAGAAAATTCCGAGAACATAGCTGAAGCCGATTCGGAATGTCCACATGGATAGAATGGAAATCATCATCGTGAACCTGACGTCGCTTGCCGCGCGGAGGGCGTTCGGCAGCGTGAAGGACGCCGGCCAGATCGCCATGCAGCAGATACTGTAATAGATTATAATCTGCCTTGCGAGCTGCGCCGTTTCCGGCTGCAGGTGATACAGGCCGATGATAACGGGCAGCAGAAGCATCAGCAGAATATTAATGCCTGCGGTTGCCAGATAGGTCAGCTTCATCAGCTTTTTTGCATATTCCTTCGCCTGACGGCTGTCGTTCGCGCCGACACACTGGCCGACAACCGTAATCATGGCAAGTCCGATTGCGTTTCCCGGAATCACTGCCACGCCCGATACGGTAGAAGCAACCGCGTTCGCTGCCGTCGCCATGGTTCCGAAGCTTGCCGTCAGTCCCTGGACCATAACCTTGCCTATCTGAAAGATGCTTGTCTCAAGCCCGTTCGGGACACCGATGTGAAGGATTCTCTTAATCATCTCCGGATCAAATCCGAGACGGAGCCTTCTGTCAATATGCAGCGGATTCTTCTCATCCCGAATCAGAATGATCATCACGACAGCCGCCACCGCGCGTGAAATCAGGGTAGGATAAGCAACCCCTTCCACCCCCAGCCCGAGTACATACAGGCCGACGGCATTTCCTGTAATATTAATGAGATTCATTAAAATGGATACCTGCATGGAGATTCTGGAATTCCCCATTGCCCGAAACAGCGAAGCGCAGGCATTATAGACTGCCAGGAACGGGAATGATGCCGCCGTAATATAGAAATAGATTCTGGAATTTCGCATAACCTCCGGCTCTACACTGCCATAGATCAGCCTAAGCAGCGGCCCGTTTGCCGCCAGCGCGAACAGCATAATTGCCGCGGACACCACAGTAATCGACAGAACCAGCTGGTTCGCCGCTGTCTTTGCCTTATCAAAATCCCTATGTCCCAGATACTGCGCCGCAACCACCGCTCCTCCGGATGCCAGCGCCGCAAACAAATTGATCAGCAGAACGTTGAGCGTATCCACATTCGACACTCCCGACATGGCCGCCTCACCCCGGACGGATATCATCACGCTGTCTGCCATACCGACCGCTACGGCGAGCATCTGCTCAATCACCAGTGGCACAATCAGCTTAATCAAATCCTTTCTGCTAAACATTTCCTCTCCCTGCCTTTCCTGTTGCGGTTCTTTTGAACCTTCCTGCCGCAATTATGCGGGATTCCGCATAGAAATTCAATAGGTGATTTTTTATGAATTCATGTATTTTCTAATACAATGATCCGATTAGTTCTTCTCCGGCGCGCCGGCTCACAACCGCGAAAATGACACAAACCTGTCCGGTTTTAACCGCTTTCTTCATTCATTTTCCCGAAATCTTCCATCCTGTATCAAAATCGGTTGTCAAATTACAGGGCCTGGCTTATAATCAAGCATATGACACAACGAGGTACTGATTATGATAAAACTGATTGCAACAGACTTAGACGGCACGCTGCTCCAGAACGGAAGCCAGAGTCTGTCAGAATACACGCTTGAGCTAATCAGACGGGTTCAGGAATCCGGAATTCTGATGACTGCCGCAAGCGGAAGACAATATCCCAACCTCTGCCGTCTGTTCTCGGATGCTTCCGCCCGGATGGCTTTTATCTGTGAGAACGGTTCTCTTGTCCGCTATCAGGGCGAGGATATCTTAAAGGAGCCTCTTCCCGCACCGCTGTGCGGCGAGCTGATAGAGGATATCATGAACCGGGAAGGCTGCGAGGTTCTGATCTCGGGCGCGGATACTTCGTATCTTATGCCGAAGTCCGCTTCTTATGTGGATCGGATGCAGAATATCGTGAAGAATCATATTACTATAATACAAAGTCCCGCCGAAATTAAGGAGGACATTATCAAGATCTCCGCGTATGAGGATGCCGGAATTCTTGAGCACTCCGCCTCTTATTTTGTCGGAAGGTGGAAGGATCGCGCGGCCTGTACGGTTTCCGGCTACGGCTGGCTTGATTTTGTCGGGAAAGGCGTGAACAAGGGACGGGCGCTGACCGCCCTGATGGATCGTCTTCATATTCTCCCGGATGAGGCCATGGCCTTTGGCGACAATTATAATGATCTGGAGATGCTGTCCACAGTGAAATACGGCTTTGTCATGGATAATGCCCCAGAAGAGATCCTCGCGGCATATTCGCTCCACACTCCTTCCGTAGAGCAGGTTCTGCGCAGCCTTCTGAACGGACAATTTCCGGAATCCTGAATGTGTACTCTGCTCCGCCTTCCGTCCGGTTTCGGGCAGGAAAGCAGGAAAACCGGCCCCGCGCCCCATGCATGGCAGAGAGAGCGGCCGTATTTCATGCCGTACATCGCATAATGCTCCGTTCCGGTCTCGGCGGGATCATACTGCTCCCAGACGGTCGTTGCGCCAAGCAGAAGCATGCCGCCCCAGTAGTCCTCCATCCGCTGCGTCGCAGTCTCAAGATATCCAAGGCCGCATAGTACATCCAGCTCAAAGAATTTGAAGTACGGAGTTGTAATCTGAGTCACGGAGTCATTCAGCAGCACATTGCTTACAATAGCTCTGGTCTGCGCGGCATCCGCGATTCCGAACATAACCGCGAAAATATTCGCATGTCTCGTTACATTCTCCCTGCCCGAGGTGTAGCTGTCGATATAGGCTCCCTTCTCCTCTCTCCAGTAGAACTTCTGAATCTTTTCCTTTAACTGCTCCGCTTTGTCCGCATATCCCCTGTCATTTCCGTACAGGAGCTTTGTTACCTCCGACATGCTTCTTAAGGACTGCAGATACAGCATCTGCTCCGCGCACACGGCCCCTTCCTTATCCATATCCGACCAGTCAATGAAGAAGACTGTGGTAGATTTCATAATCTCCGTAATGCCATATCCATCTTGCCTTGCCCATCACAGTTTCTCCTTTTCTTAAGTTTACCTCATTGTACCGCAAAGACCTCTGCTTTTCCATGTAGTAATCCATTCATTTAATGAAGGATCCGATTCTGATCCCGGAAGAACGAACTTCCAATTTCCGGTAATTCTCCACGGTTTCTTCACATTTTTACCATCTTCCTGCCATAGATCACGCATACACTGGATATGACAGATCGAATGAGAAAGGGCGGGATACGAATGAAAACCGGAAAACCAATTGCCATGCTGCTTCTTACAGCCTTATGCGCCGGACAGACGGCTTACGCATCCGCGGCATGGACAGTGGATCCGCAGACCTCCCCCGAGACAGGTTCTGACGCCGGATACGACAGCCCGGCAGCCGATACAATGGGAGGCATTACGGACCCGGATGAATATGATACGGCAGAGATTTATGTTCAGTATACGAACGGTACAGATGAATTGATCACACTGGCAGACGGCGCCGAATTGGAGAATGCTTTTGATTCTCTTCTTGCGAATCCTGATGTACTCTGGTTCCAGCCGAATTATTCCTATGAATCAGCCTCTCAGATCCTGGATCCCTATTATTCCGAGCAATGGGCCCTGTCGAACGACGGAACCTTCCAGATGGAGGAATATTATGACGACTTCCCGTATTTCACAAATCCTTTCGAGGACCCTTGGTGGAATACGGATTTCTGGAATTCCTTCCCGTGGATGGAGGATTTTTTCCGCCAAATCGGTTACGGCAGTCAGGAGGCAGGCGGCGCCTCGTCCTATTCCTCCTCTCAGAGCCAGGCAGTAGAGGGAATTGATATCAACATGGAGAAGGCCTGGGAGATCTATGACGGCGGAAGCCGGGAAGTGATTGTCGCCGTGATTGATACCGGCATCGATTATACGCATGAGGATCTGGCGGATGCCATGTGGGTGAATTCCGGCGAGACTGCCGGGGACGGAATTGACAATGACGGCAACGGATATATTGATGATGTCTACGGATGGAACTTTTACGATAACAATAATCAGGTATATACCGGAAGCGGGGACAGTCACGGAACGCACTGCGCCGGTACGATCGCCGCTTCCAGGAACAGCCTGGGAATTGCAGGAATTGCGGGCAGCTCCTCTGTCCGGATTATGTCAGTGAAGGCTTTGGGAGGTTCGGAGGGCTACGGCAGTACCGCGTCCATTATACGGGCAATCCGGTACGCGCAGGATAACGGAGCGGTTATCTGTAATTTAAGCTTCGGAACTTCAACGAATGATCCGGCTCTTGAGAATGCGATTGCATCCTCCGATATGCTCTTCATCGCCGCTGCCGGCAACGGAGGCGGCCTGTTCGGAAGCCTGCGGGGACAGAACACGGATTACAGTCCCGTCTATCCCGCCGCCTATGATCTGGATCAGATCATTTCCGTTGCCAATCTCCAGTCTGACGGCACGCTGCATGAGAGCTCGAATTACGGCGCATCAAGCGTTGATCTGGCGGTGCCGGGAACCTGGATTCTTAGTACTATCCCGGAAGACGAGTACGGCTATATGACCGGCACCTCCATGGCAGCCCCCATGGTAACCGGAGCCGTGGCGCTGATTTATTCCTACTATGAAGATATGACGCTGCCGGAACTGAAAAACCGGATTCTGGACTCCGTCAGACATCTTGAAACTCTTGACGGGCTTGTCTCAACCGGAGGAATGCTGGATGTCTATGCGGCGCTTACCGGTGATTTTGACGCCTTAACCGAAGTGGATTCGGACTCCCTTCCGGAGACCTCCCAGCCGGACAGTCAAACGGGCAGCGCTCCTTCCATATCCGTATCTTCCTCTAATGGATGGTATTACAATTATCTGATTGTAACGGTAACGGATCCGGATCATGATGTCAGCGCGGTTCGGTATGCCGCAGGCATGAAAGAAGCGTCCGACTTTGCCGGAGGGCGCTTCGGCACCGCGGTAACGCCTGACGCGGACGGGCAGGCCGTCTTCCGGATTACCCGGCGCGGAACCTATACCTTTTACGCGGTTGATTCCATGGGGAACGAATCGGTACTGACCGTATACATACGATAAGGAGATTTCTGTCCGGCAGCGGCAATGTGGCGTCTGGGAACATTGCTGCTGCCGGGCCGCTTTCCTTTCTATTTTCTGATCACATTGCCGCCCGCATTAATGTCCCCTTCCACATCCCCGCATTCCACATTGCCGCCGGTATTAACATCTCCTTCTATATCCCCGCATTTCACATCTCCTCCGGCGTTTACATCCCCTTCTATATCCCCGCAGGAAACCGTTCCCTCTGCGCGAACATCTCCTCCAACATCGGAACATGCCGCATTGCCGCTGGCCTGAAGGTCTCCTTCCACATCCCCGCATTTCACATTGCCGCCCGCAGTCACGGAGCCTTCGACCTCCGTACATTCCACGCTGCCGCCCGCGTTAACAAAGCCTCCGACTGTCTCGCAATTTACATCCATTCCGGCTGTCACACTGCCTCCTACCGTACCGCATTTGGCGCAGGTTCCCGCCGTAACATTTCCTCTTACGGCGCCGCACTGTACGGACAGGTAACTGATTATATCCGCAGGGGTTCCCTGAATCGTTATTGTAAGGTCTTTAATATGCTCAGGCATATCCTCTGTCTTAAGCAGCGTGTGGCCGCGGAATATTACAATCCGGAACTTTTCGTCATCCTCCCACGGAATCGATGTTTCTCTCTCTTTGCTCTCTCCTTCTTTGTTCTCTTCCTTATCTTCCTTCCCTTCCTCCTCCCCGCAGGTAACGGAAGCTTTCCGCCCGAATAATTCATCTAATGTAATCCCGAAAAGATCCGCAAGCTCCGGCAAAAGAGCAATATCCGGACATGCCGCCGCGTTCTCCCACTTCGAAACCGCCTGAAAGGTTACTCCAAGCCGTCCCGCCAGCTGTTCCTGCGTCATTCCCCGTTCCCTGCGAAGCCTCGCTATCTGCGCTCCGATGCCGGGACCTTCCTTAACCGCCTTCGGCAGGTTTAATTCTTCCTGATTTTCTTGCGTCATGTAATTCTCTTCCATGAATCTGTTCTCCTTTCTGAATAACGACCCGGGTCTTTCTTTCTCCCTGATTGTATCTGAAATCGGAACATAACGCAATCAAATATTTGTTGAGTCACATTTTTTAATGATTCAACTATTGGTTGAATCAATG